>JBKBTW010000080.1:0-11547 GCA_046291245.1 Pseudobdellovibrio sp.
GTCGTTAGTGGATTGCGCAGAATTCAAAAATCTCCCAACCTTGTTCGTTCTTTTTTTGATCACGAAAATACAAAATATGCGGCTTGATTAAGTCCAAATACTTTCGGCCGGGTTAATAGATTGAGAAGGTATATTAGATTTGTATACATACATGTAGCATATTAAAGTTAATACAAAAGAGCCTTTTAAGTGTAAAAATAAAAGACAGTGTTTATCAAGAAGCGGCATTTTTTAAAAAAACAAACTTCAGCTATCAATAAAAGCTTTTTAAAATGGAACATTTTTGGCAAAGCAGACAAAGAGTATTAAAAATATAAAGGACATTTATGCGCATTGATCTTAAAAAAATCTTAAAGACTTCGGCATTAATATCTATAGGTTTACATGTTGGACTTGTAGCAAATGCAAATCCTTCTGTCACTTTAGAGGCTTATCAATCTGGTGTGATAGCAATCGATAAAGGTAATTACATCGATAATATGCCAGAAATGCCAAAGGGTACTTTAGACTTACTAAAATCTCAATATAATCTTATTTTTGGTGGAAAGTCAGAAGATGAAAAGCTTCATGATTTACGCGCAAGGTATTCAAAGACAGTGTCAAAGTTATTGAGTAAATATGAAACCAGTCATTTTTCTTTAAAAAATGAGGCTGTTCGAGCAGGTAAGATGTACGATGTGGATCCAGCTCATATTTTAGCTGCTATAGTAGGTGAGCATTTATTTAATGTGGGTGTGACAGACAGTATTCAGGTATTATATATTAATTCAAAAAAATGGGAGCAGTCCACTCCTGAACAGAATGACTTCGTAAAATTAAAAACTTGTCCTGAAATGCGTAAATGTCAAGGCTTAGCCAATGATTATGATACTATTGAGTGTTATGATCAAACTTGGTTTAATGAGTTTCGAGGTCGACGAGCTTGTGGACAAGAGGAAAGGTTTCCTAATAAAAGATTTATAGATATCTTCTTTAACCCAAACTCTATCGGCACGACTTACGGATTAGGTCAGCTAGGACCAGTAAAAGCTTTAAGTTTAAGTGATATGGTTAGTCAAATAAGTGGTTACCCTCGTATTACTTTAGAGAATCAAAAGGCTGCCTATAAAGCGGTGCTCGATCCTGTCAAAACCGTTCATTATATTGCCGCGGCAACAAAAAAGAATATCAGCTTATATAAAGAGTATGCACATTTTGACATATCAAAAAACATTGGTTTAACGGCGACTTTATATAATCTAGGTCAAGAAAAAGAACGTGCTAAAAAATTATATAAAGCTAATGTATCAAACTTGAGAAGAGGTAAAGCATTAAGTTACCCTCAGGTTAATTATTATGGTTGGTTTATGAATGAGATTGAAAGTCAGCTGAGAGCCGATTACGGATTATAAAAAGGGAGATCCTATGAAGACTTTATTTAAAGTAATTATGATGTGTACTCTTTTGATTTGCTCTAATGTTTTTGCCACAAATTCTTTAGAAGCTGTTGAAAAGGTAAGTTTAAACAATGTTAATCTTGAGTTAAATCCATTTTTCAGAAATTTATCTGAAGTGACATCAAAAGATTCTGGTTATGCGTTTATTGCTAAATTAAAGAGTCCAATGCTTGTCAAAGATCAAGAGTACGGACAAATTGGATCGGTCGAAGCGTTTACTTTAAGATTAACTCAAGCACAATATAGACTAGTGCGTGAACGTATAAAAAATAATGAAAAAGTCTCTCTTTTCGGCTCTGTTGCAATGCCAGAAAGCTCAATTGAAGTTATTGGTCATGCAGTTTTAGTTGTTAACTCAATTCGTTAATTAGTTAAAAGATTTTCTCTGTTAAAAAATAGAATCATTTATACCGCGTTGACTTTAGTTGTAGGGTTGCAATTTTTTTACATATGCTTGGGGGTGAGTCAAAACAGTGTGGAAAATTACAAACAAGGTGTAGTTTCTATCAGTCAAAGAAACACTTTAAGTCAGATGCCTGATTTATTCAAAGAAACAATAACTCTTATAAATCAAAGATCATTTTTAGAAAAGCCTATTTGTAGACCTCAATACAAATAGGCTTTTTGTTTTTAGTGTCAAATTTCTAAACAGTATATTTATAATTCAAGCTAGACCTTAGTCTGTCCGAAACAGTTAAAATAAAAGAAGGGTCAGTTTATGCCTATGTATTATATTGCAAGCCAAGGACAACAATTAGGGCCGTATACAGCACAAGAAGTAGAAGTGCAGTTAGAGAACGAAAAAATCAATTGGCATGATTATGTGTATGATGAAAAGAATCAAGACTGGGTGTTGCTGATGGAACACTCATCGTTCGCGGAGGTTTTTAATCGAATTTTCAGTAGTCCAATAAAATCGAATGTTAAAAATTTGCATGATAAAGATCCTTTAAAAATAAGACAATGGTTTGTGTTGAAGCAAAATAATAATTACGGGCCGTTTTCAAAAGTAGAAATTATTCAAATGCTGCAAAGTAAAACTTTGCAAGAGTATGACTTTATTTGGCACGAGGGAATGAGTGCATGGAAAAGATTGTCTGAGATAAATGAGTTTTCTGTTGCGGATATTAAGGCTTTGTTTGAGAAATCACAAAATCAAAAAAATAGCGTAATAAAGAGCGCTTTTTATAGACGGAAATTTCCTCGTTCAAAAGTGAATTCTCAGGCTATTATTCATGATAAGCACAAGGTTTATAAAAGTGTAGGAGTTGAAATCAGTGAGGGCGGTGCTGGATTGTTTGTAGATAATGCTGAGTTTGAATTAAATCAACAAGTCTACTTGCATTTTAAGCCTGCGGATGGAGTGCCATCGTTTAATGCTATTTGTATAGTGGTGAGTAAAAAAGAAAATGTTTATGGAGTTAAATTTTTAAAGATATCGGCAGCAGCAAAAATTTCAATTGCTACATACACCAATAAAAAAGCAGTATAAAAGGAGATTTTTAAATGAATAGAATTGGGAAATGGATTTCCTATTTTTCACTCGTGTTTAATTTAGGATGTTCAAATTCAGCAACGCAATTTGATTTACCACAGATCAATGATCAGTTCTCAGGGCAGATTTTTTATAATAATAAGGTTGATATTTTGTTTGTCGTGGATAATTCAAAGTCCATGTTGCAGTATCAGCAGAGGCTGGCCGCTCGGTTGCCAGATCTTATAAATACACTCAATAAATTAGGAATGAACTATCGTGTTGCTGTAACATCAACAACGATGTCTTTAAATACATCTTTATATCCTATGTCGCGGAGTTTGCTGGGTAACCCGGTTTACTTAACGCAGCTAATATTCATTTGCTGACTGATAGAATTATATTAGGGGAGTCTGGTTCTGATGTTGAGCGTGGCTTAGACTCTATGAAGTATGTTCTTTCAAGTGAGTATTTAAATTCAGTCCATTCAGATTTTTTGCGTCAAGATGCTTTATTGTCAGTTATTTTTATAAGTGATGAGATTGACCAAAGCAATGAGTTCGGCAATCCTAATTCGAATGACTTTGTTAATTTTTTAAATCAGATTAAACCAGCTTTTTTAGATGGTACTCGTTCATGGGTAGCGAATTATATTGGAATTTTAAGTACACAAAGTTGTGATCTCTTGGGAGGCCAAGTTGCTCTTGGAACTCAGTTTCTAAAATTAGTTCATGCTTCTCAAGGCGTCTCATCATCTATTTGTGCTGCTGATTTAAGCTTGGCAGTAGCAAATATTAAAGCACGTCTTGTTGATCAAATAACGGCCTATCGCTTTTTAGATCAGCCTAATAAATCAACTGTACAGGTGACGATAGCTGGTAGAGCTATTCATGAAAGTGCTGTAAGCGGGTGGACTTTGGAAACTGAAATAGGTGCTTTAGGTCAGATTTTATATGTTTTAAAGTTTCATGGTGATGCGATTCCTGCGGCAAACGAAAAGATAGATGTTAGTTATAAGCCAGCAGGTGTTTCGTAATTCTTGTTTTTGTTTTGAGCAAAAAGGAAGATTTTTGATCAAAAACTAAGAAATTCAGCCTCGTATGTCTATATAAAATGTGTGTTTAGGTTTTTAATGAGATATTTGTAGTCTTAAATTCACCCTTATTTTAAGGGTTAAGAATTCAAAGGGTAATGTAGACCTAAGTCGCGTTTGTAAATCCTGCGTCAATTGCGCTGAAACACCCTCTTAAAATAAGAGTTATCTCGTTGTCATTACTCGTGTTTTTTGTCATGATGGGCTGTTGAAAACTAAATAATAATACAATTTTTGTATTTATCGTCTGCGATATTTGTAAAGTTCATAACTTTAACAGCGCGCATGTAAGTATAATTTTGTAAAAAAATTAAGAGGTAGAAAATGACCAATCCTGAAGTTAACTTAAATGTTAACGATAAATCCTTAGAGGAAATGTCAAAATCATTTGCCATGACATCTCGATTAGACGCACTAGCAGCGTGGGGACAAAGAAATTCTTTATGGCCACTTCCTTACGGAACGGCTTGTTGTGGTATTGAATTAATGTCTGTGATGGGTCCTAAGTATGACTTGGCTCGGTTCGGCGCTGAGGTTGTGAGATTTTCACCTCGCCAATCAGATCTGCTTATCGTAGCTGGAACAATCACTGAAAAAATGGCTCCGATTTTAGTTCGGATTTATCAACAGATGTTAGAACCTAAATATGTGATCTCTATGGGAGCATGTGCAAGTTCTGGTGGTTTTTATCGAGCTTATCATGTGCTTCAAGGCGCGGATAAAGTTATTCCTGTAGATGTTTACGTACCAGGGTGCCCCCCAACGCCAGAAGCCGTGTTAGATGGTGTTATGTCTTTGCAAAAAATGATTAAAGATAGAACGCCACGCCCTTGGAAAGAGCACTGGGTTTCTCCTTATGAAATCAATGCGAACACAGTTCCAAACTCTTTAACCTCATCAAGAATAGGTGTGTAAAATGAGTTTATTATTAAATCAATTTGTAACTTTAAAACAAGATATCTCTACAAAATTTGGAGAGAATCACTTTGTCTTCACGACAACCCCAGTAGGTGATCATGTTATTGAAACATCAGTTTCATCATTACATGCACTTTTAAGATATTTAAAAGAGTACGCTGGATATAATTTTTTGATGGATGTTTGTGGAGTAGATTACCCGAATCGTGAAAAACGTTTTGATGTGGTTTATCACTTGTTTGGATCTTCAGATTCAAGAAGATTAAGAGTTAAAGCTCAAGTCAGTATCAATGAGTCTGTTCCAACGGCGACTAACATTTGGAAAGCTGCTGATTGGTTCGAGCGTGAAGCTTACGATATGTTTGGGATTACATTTGCGGGTCACCAAAATTTACGTCGTATTTTAACGCACCATCAATTTCAAGGTCATCCTCTTCGTAAAGATTACGAAGCTGATTTACAGCAGCACTGTAATTCTGTGGTTCCAATACATTTCAACAACACTCCGGAGCAAAGTGGTGATCAGTTAGATTCACGTTTTGTTCCAATTAATATTGGCCCATCACATCCTGCAATGCATGGAACTTTGCGTGTCATGGCTGAGTTAGATGGAGAAACGATTGTTCGTGCTAACTGTGAAATTGGTTATTTGCACAGATGTTTTGAAAAAATGGCAGAAACACATCCTTACAATCAAGTTATTCCTTACACAGATCGTTTGAACTACTGTTCTGCTCCAATGAATAACGTGGGTTACTGCCGAGCTGTGGAAAGACTATTAGGCGTAGAAATCCCAGCACGTGCTCAAACGATGCGTGTTATTTTGTGTGAGCTTTCGCGTATTATTGATCACATCATTGCTGTAGGTACAGGTGGTGTTGACTTGGGAGCATTAACCGCATTCTTTCATTTGTTCACATTCCGTGAGAAGGTTTACTCATTATTTGAAAAACTTTGTGGGGCTCGTTTAACTGTGTCTATGACTCGTATTGGAGGTATGGCACAAGATGCACCAGAGGGTTGGTTCAATGATGTCTTAAGGTTTTGTGATGAGATGAGCGATGGGGTTGATGAGATCTCGAAAATGCTTTTAGGAAATAAAATTTTCATCAAACGGACTCAAGGTGTATGCCCGATTTCTGCTGAAGAGGCGATTGATTGGGGTTATACAGGTCCACTATTAAGAGCTACAGGTGTGAATTTAGATTTAAGAAAATCGCAGCCTTATTACGGCTATGAAAACTATGATTTTGATGTTCCTGTTGGTGTCAACGGCGATATTTATGATCGTTATCAAGTTCGTATCGAAGAAATGCGCCAGTCTATTAAAATTATTCGCCAAGCTTGTAAAAATGTACCATCTGGTGATTACACAATTCGTGATAAAAACATAGTATTGCCAGAGAAAAAAGACGTTTATGGCAATATCGAAGGCTTGATGAATCATTTTATGTTAGTGATTAAAGGTCTTCGCCCTCCAGTGGGTGAAGTTTATGATGCGACTGAGGCTGCAAATGGAGAGTTAGGGTTTTACTTAGTGAGTGATGGCTCTGCGTCTCCATACAGACTTAAAGTGCGTCCACCATGTTTTGCAATTTATCAGTCTTTCCCAACTGTGGTTAAAGGAGCGATGTTGGCAGATGCGATTGCAACTGTTGCGAGTATGAACATTATTGCAGGAGAATTGGATCGCTAATGTGCGGTCTAATTTTTGAGGAGATCAAAAAAGATGTTTCAATTGTCTGCTGAAGGAAAAGAAAAAGTATTAAGTGAGCTTAAACGATATGAATCAAAGCAGTCTGCTGTATTGCCAGCTTTGTATATCGCTCAAAAAGAAAATAAAGGTTATATCAGTGCAGAGGTTATTAAAGAGCTTTCACGTGTTATGGATATACCTGAAGCGAATATCAATGAAGTTTGCACGTTCTATACAATGTATAACAAAGAGCCAATTGGTTCACATCATGTGCAAGTTTGCAGAACGTTATCTTGCATGTTGAATGGTGCCAAAGAGTTGTCAGAGCACATTTGCTCTGAGCTTGGTGTTCGTTTAGGTGAGCAAACTAAAGATGGCAAATTCACGGTTACAGAAGTGGAGTGCTTAGGTTCGTGCGGAACAGCGCCTATGATGCAAATCGGGGATAAGTATTACGAAAATTTAACTCATGAATCAGCGATGAATATCATCCGTGGTTTGAAGTAAGGTTGGGCTTGAATGAGTGAAGTAAAGTATTTAACAGAGTTTTATCATTTACCAGAGTTTAAAGGAATTGATGGATACAAAGCCAATGGTGGTTACAAAGAGTTAGAAAAAGCTCTTAAAATGCAACCGCAAGCCATTATTGATGAAGTCAAAGCATCGGGATTGCGTGGCCGTGGTGGTGCAGGATTTCCGACAGGAATGAAGTGGGGCTTTCTCCCTAAAAACGATGACCCACGTTATTTATTATGTAATGCCGATGAAGGTGAACCTGGAACATTTAAAGATCGTATGATGATGGAGAGAGCTCCGCATCAATTGATTGAGGGTATGGTCATTGCAGGTTTTGCGATTAACTCAAAAAAATCTTATATCTATGTGCGTGGTGAGTATGATTCTTCGATCAACTCATTGATGGCGGCGATTCAAGAGGCTTATAAGGCTGGATATTTAGGTAAAAACATTTTAGGTTCGGGATTTGATCACGATATGGATGTGTACCGTGGCGCCGGAGCTTATATCTGCGGAGAAGAAACAGGAATGATTTCTTCTTTAGAGGGACTCAAAGGGCAACCTAAATTAAAACCGCCATTTCCAGCGGTACAAGGTTATTTAAGAAAACCTACAATCGTGAATAACGTAGAAACTTTAGCAGCTGTTAAGTACGTTCTGCGTGATGGAGCCCAAGGTTATAAAAAATATGGAACAGAGAAGTCTGCTGGAACTAAGTTGTTTTCATTGTCTGGTAATGTTGTAAAACCAGGTAATTATGAGGTTCCATTAGCCTATCCACTTAAAGATATGATTTATGGTTTAGGTGGCGGTATTAAAAATGGTAAAAAATTAAAAGCAGTTATTCCCGGCGGATCATCAGCTCCAGTTTTAACGGCTGAGGAAGCAGAACGCGCAACTTTAGATTATGAGTGTTTAGCTCAAATGGGAACAATGTTGGGTTCTGGAGCTATTATTGTGATTGATGATTCAAAGTGTATGGTTGAGTGCTTAGCGAACTTAACTCATTTTTATCATCATGAGTCTTGTGGTCAGTGTACACCTTGCCGTGAGGGAACAGGTTGGGTTGATAAAATCACTCACTCTATTTTAACTGGTAAAGGTCGCATGCAAGATATTGAGTTACTTTTAAAAGTAGCTGACAACATGAAAGGTAAAACAATTTGCGCTCTTTCAGATGCGGCAGCTTTACCAGTCATTAGTTTTGTGACTAAGTTCAGAGATGAATTTGAGTACTTTGTTCGTGAAGGTAAATCAAAAGTAAAAGGCACAGCTTATAAAGGACATACGTATGCAGCAACAGCCTCTCATTAAATGTACGATTAATGGCGTAGATCTTGAAGTAAAAGCGGGAACTACAATTATCCAAGCCATGTATGACAACAATCAAAAGATTGCCCATTACTGCTGGCACCCAGGTTTAAGCATAGCTGGAGTTTGCCGTTTATGTATGGTTGAGATCGAAGGTAATCCACGTTTGCAGATTGCGTGTAATACGGTTGTTACTGAAGGGATGAAAATTAATAATAACTCTCCTAAAGTTCAAGAAGCTGTTAAATGGGGTTTGGATTTTCACTTAATCAACCATCCTCTAGATTGCCCTATCTGTGATCAAGCAGGTGAATGCGGACTTCAAGATCAGTACATGGAGTTTGGTCAGTATAACTCCGAAATGGCCGAGAAAAAACAAAAGAAACATAAGGTTGTGGATTTAGGGCCCACTGTAGTTTTGGATTCTGAGAGATGTATTTTATGTTCTCGTTGTGTTCGTTTTACGGAAGAAGTTTCTAAGACAAATGAACTCGGTATTTTTAATCGTGGTGATCATGCTGAAATTGGAACTCATGCCGGTAAACCGTTAGATAACAAATACTCTTTAAATACAGTTGATATTTGTCCTGTAGGGGCTTTGACATCTAAAGATTTTAGATTCCGTCAACGTGTATGGTATCTCAAAGATAGCGAAACTGTATGCAATGGTTGCTCAACAGGCTGTAATGTTAAAGTTTACTTTAATAAAGAAGGCATGTTCCGTGTAAAACCAAAACGTAATGATGCAGTTAACGGGTACTGGATGTGCGATGATGGACGTGATATCTATAAGTTTGTAAATAAAGAAAACAGACTTTTAAAAGGCGTTAAATACTCTGGCGGCACTTGGCATGCTGAACAGCACGCGGGTGCTGCAGCTAAAGAAGCCTACGAGTTAGTGAAGTCTTCTTCTGGTGATGAAATTGCCTTGGTTTTAACAGGGCAGTACACAGTTGAAGAGTATGAAGCGATCGTGAGTTCATTCGTAAATACTTATAAATCTAAAAATGTGTATCACTGGTGGAATTCAGAATCTTCTGCGAATGAGTTTGATGGTTTGCTTATCCGTGGTGATAAAAATCCAAATACTCAAGGTTTGAAGGCAGTTTTAGCTAAGCATGGTATTCAAACTAAATTTGCTGATTTAGAAACTTCTTTAAACAGCGGTAAAATCAAAAATCTAGTTGTGGCGGCTCCAGAAAATAAAATGTTCTACACAGATTTAACGGCTAAATTAAACACTTTTGTGAAGGCTCAAAATTTAGTCTATTTAACAGCTGGTAAAATTGATGATGTACAAGCTATCGTTTCAGCTTCAAATGTAAAAACATTCATAGCTGTGCCTGTTAAGACATTTGTTGAAAAAGCAGGTACATTTGTAAATCATGCAGGTCTTGCGCAGAAATTTAAAAAAGTAACAACAATTGTCTCTGAAGCCTTGACTTTGGAAGAAGTGGCAACGTTATTAACTGGCCATGAGGTTCAAGTTAATACATTAAGCGATAAAATGTTGTTCGTGGCAGAAGACACTCGAGTAGATCAAGTAACTCTTGATCACCGTAAGAAAAATGAGTTCGTTTTTCAACGTGGTAGATTGTAGAACTTTTTAAAACAAAAGTTCTATTTTAACTTGTGAATTGAGGAATTTAAAATGGCAGTTATGCAAAATAATTCAGAAAAAAGTAAGTGGTACTTACCGGGTGTATTGACAGGATTAGCGATCACGATGCGCCACATGTTGAAAAACCTTTTCAACAGAAAAGAAATGATCACTTTAAACTATCCCGAAGAAAAGTATGAGTACTCTCCGCGCTTCAAAGGGAATCATATTTTAACAGTAAAAAAAGATGGTTCAATCCGCTGTACAGCTTGTATGTTGTGTGCAACCAATTGTCCCGCTGAGTGTATTAAAATTACTGCAAGCGAGCATCCAGATCCATCTGTAGAAAAATATCCGATTAGCTATGAAATCGATATGCTAAGATGTGTATACTGCGGTTTTTGCGAAGAAGCTTGTCCCGTGGATGCAATTCGGTTAGGACCTGAGTGGCAAACTCCAGGGATTAACGGAGCTAACTTCACGTATGACATCAAGCAATTAGCTTACAGAGCCAACCTTAAAGGTGGGATTCAATCTGTGGTAGATGATCAAGAAAGACATAAATCAGGAATTTAATAAAAAGATTCATTTATTAAAATAAAAAAGGGCTAGATGTTATCTAGCCCTTTTTTATTCTAAAATCTTCAAAATAAAAGATTTAAATATCCAAATTTAATTTAAAATAAACTTTTATACTCACAAGCTGTATTGATAGATATAAGTTTAAAGGTAGTGCGATCAAATGTGATAGCAAGAGGACATTTTTAAGACTCAATACTCGCATGGTTTTTAAGAGTTTGATAAAGCTGATCAGAAACTTCATAGTTTGCGACTGTAAAGTTAGAGCTGTTACTTAAAAAGAGTTTGTTATCATTATTATCATGGATATATGACTTTTCTTTTTTATTAAGTTTATAATATTTGTGAATGACTACATTGGCTCGTTTGTTATTCGAGTAACGATCGTAATCAGCGGGTCTAAAAATCATGAGTTCCAAGAACCTATCGGTTTTATCATTCGGAGTAGAGTGAAAATTTTTATTATCCTTAGAGCTATAATAAGTATTATCATTAACTACATTAGTCGCTACAAAAGCAACAGGTTGTATAGCATTTTGAGTGACTACAGTGACCTTGTCCACTTGTTGAATTTTTTTTGATTCGCAAACGTGGCTTGGGCAGATAATGCTATGGCTGGTACAGTTAGAGAGTAAGTTAAATATGTTTTCATTGGGTGTCTCCGTGAGTGTAAAGGGTTAAGCACGATTAATTTCGTAATGTGTGAGTATTTATAACGGAAAATGATCTTGCTTTGCCAAGGACATTCTATGACAAAAATAATGGAGTGATTTAAATAAGTTACAATTTTTTGGATTTATATGTATTAACCCGGCCGAAAGTATTTGGACTTAATCAAGCCGCATATTTTGTATTTTCGTGATCAAAAAAAGAACGAACAAGGTTGGGAGATTTTTGAATTCTGCGCAATCCACTAACGACTTT
>JBKBTW010000081.1:0-11416 GCA_046291245.1 Pseudobdellovibrio sp.
CTGATGGTAAACTTCGATCAACGTAAATTGTTAAACATTCATGCGTAAACTCATCAACTAAATTAAAACATCTAAACTTTCTATGATCACTTAATGCATCACTTACAAAATCCATTGACCATATCTGATTAGGCTTTGTCGGTTCTGGTAAAACTAATCTTAGTAGAATGGTTAAACCCAACAGGCTTGCACGCACGCTTTACTTTTATGTTTTTAATCTCAATTAAATGTTTAGCTGCTTCACGCTTTGCTTGTGGGCTTACTACTTTTTTGCATTGATCTCTTTTAAACACTCGTTATCTAAAGTTAAATTTGCAACTCATCGCTTTAATCGCGCGTTCTCATCTTCAAGTGCTTTAGTTTTTTAATATCATCAAACTTAATGTATTTATAGTGCCGCCAGTGCCTATTGTCTTTGTTGTAATACCGTAGCGCCTTGCAACCTCTTGCAGAGCTCCTTGCTGAGCATACGCTTCTTGTAAAATGGTTATTATTTGCTCAGCTGTGAACTTTGACTTTTGCGTATAGTCTCCGCTTCTTTGGATTTATAACCCACTTAGTCGGAAACCTCAAACTCTCCAGTTTTTGAGGATACGCTCAATATAATATACGAGTCAGTCACCGGATGTTCGTTAGCGAACACCAACCGCATAAACAATTCTTCCGCCGTAATAATAATGTCAAAGGACTCAATCAAGCTCGCCGAGGAAAACGCGAACTCATAGCAGAATTGGATTCATACTTTCAAGATATTAAAATGCCTTTCGATATGCAAAGATTTTCAGTAGCAGGCTGCAAAGCGCTTGTTCACTCGAAATAATATTTTAGTTTAATATTTTTTAAGAGTTAAATAAAAAATGCTCGGCGCATCCGAGCATTTATAAATATTCTTCCGAAGTAATCGAGAACTTTCTATTGAGGTGGTGCAGTGCCAGGAAGATTCAATAATTCTAATCTAACATTATGGCTTCGGATAATTCTCATACGTCCCTCCATTAGTATTATCTGCAAGAGTTTCGAACCTCTTAATACCAGCCTTCATTTCATTGAAGCTACCAGCAGCAGATAGTTAATCTATCGGTAATTTCTTTAAAATCTCAATTAGCCAAATTGAGATTTTTGTGTATTCTCATGCTGAGACTTGCTAAGTTATTGAAAAGTAAAGATGTTTGATCTAAAAAAATAATAATTTTTATATATGTTAATTTTTTATTTTTTAATCAAGAAAGTAAATGTATGGTATGGAAGCAGGAAGACAAAGATAAGTGGTACAGCCAACAAACGATCAAGCGTTCTTATCAAGACGAAGTCGTGCGTAAGATACGGTCTATGAGTTCCGATTTTGAAGTTATACAATATGGAGTTTTGTCTTTAAATCCTGAACGTTATCCACTTTTTATGATTCGTTCAAACACGTTTGATAAATTAAAGAAAACAGTGCTAGTCACAGGCGGTGTGCATGGTTATGAAACGAGTGGTGTGCAAGGAGCCATAGACTTTTTTAAAACCACGGCAAAGCACTACGAAAGCTATTTTAACTTTGTATGCGCCCCTTGTATAAGTCCGTGGTCTTATGAAACTATTAATCGTTGGAATCCTAAAGCCATAGACCCGAACCGATCATTTCGTGAAAATAGTCCTGCAGAAGAGTGTGAACTTTTTTTAAAGGCAACTCATGACTTGAATCCTTACATACATATTGATCTTCATGAAACAACAGATACGGATAATACAGTGTTTAGACCAGCTCTTGAAAAAAGAGATGGAATTGAAATTCCATTTTCAGAAATTCCTGATGGATTTTATTTAGTTGGTGACACTGAAAACCCACAACCAAAGTTTCAAAAAGCAATTATCGACGCAGTTGAAAAAGTAACTCATATAGCCTTGCCAGATGATAAAGGGTATTTATTAGGTGATAAGTTAGAACAATATGGTGTTATTAACTATCCTGTGAAAAAATTATTTTTGTGTGCAGGTGCTTTTAATCCAAAATATTGCACAACAACAGAAGTTTATCCCGATAGTCCGAAAGTAACGCCGCAGATATGTATTGAGGCTCAAGTGACTGCTATTAAGGCTGGATTGGATTATACTTTACACCAGATAGAATAATCAGTTTTTAATTTCTACATTTTCATAGGCCTCAAGGCATTTAGTTTTTAGATCTGGGTTAGAGGGGTTATCTTGAATAAATGCACCGCCATTTGTAATTTTTGCTAAACCACACGTCATACAGCTTTTTACAAAGGAAAGACGAGAGAAAACATCAGGATAAAGAGTGTCTGTAGAGCTAGGGTCATCACTAAGACCTTTAGTTCCGTAGTTAAAGGCTAAGCGTGCGCAACTATAAACGACATCATCAGTGCGATTATAGCGTGACTCTTTTGTTGCTTTATTGTGTTTTTCTCTTGATTTATTATCTGGTCCTGCAAAATGTAAAAACTCTTGAAAAATGACTTGATGACAGTTTTCACGTATGGCTGAATTTAGATCAACAACATGATCTAAAATTGAATTTTCACGTTTAATTATTTGACCAGTTAAAGTTTTCACTTTTTTTATTTTGATCACGCGCATCAGCCACGATGCAAGTTTTTATTGGTTTTCCAAGTCATAACGAAACAAATGGAGTTACACTTTTTTAATTGTAGAGAGCCAAGTTTAAATCGAGTTTGTGTATTCTCAATAAGGGCAAAAACTTCCAACCCTTCGATATCACTTGTGCCAAAAGTCACAACGAGTTTCTTGCTTTGTATTTTAATTAGAATTTCTTTCACTAGCTCGAGGTTGAAGCTTTCAATTTCACCTAAACTTTTACGAAAAATAGTGATAAAAGTTTCTTTTAAGTAGTTATGACTTTCAGGTCTAACAGAGATGATCTGTCTGTCGTTGCATTGAAATTTCCAATTTCACGCATTTTGACTCAAGCGCTCTTCAGCTTCTGAACTTAAACTTTTATTCGCTTGGTCTGTATGAGCGAATAAAAGAACTGTAAAAATGATATTAATGGGTGCAGTCCATAATGTTAATAGTTTCTTTAACTTGAGCTGAGTGTTTTTGAAATTCATAAATTTAGTTTTTGCAAAAATACGGCCTAAGATGGAAACTTAAATAAGTCATAGGCGTTAACATTACTTAACTTTAAAATTAAATAGGAAAGAATTTATCATGCCACACATACGCTTTAGAGGAATGAAAGAATCAACAGCAGCAAAGATCAGTGAACAAGCACAGCAGTTGGCTCAAATAGTTAATGCAGATATAACAAGTTTTACTTTTGAAATGATTCAAACAAAGTTTTTCGAACTTGGTAAAGAGACTCAAGCGTATCCATTTGTAGAAGTCTTGTGGTTTTCAAGGGCACAAGAAGTTAAACAAGCTGTTGCAAGTTATTTAACAACCATTATCAGTTCTCTGGAACAACATGAATATATCACTGTGATTTTTACAGATTTAAAAGCAGATTCCTATTTTGAAAATGGAAAACACTTTTAATTAGTGATGGCCGTGATCTTGATTTTTTTTCTATGCGAGGTATAACTTTAAATAAGACAGCTTCTTCTTTTTTGTTTACAAGAAAAACAGCTTTTAGAGTTGATCCTTCTTTAAGAGTTTGAGTTGCATCAAAGAGCATCATATTTTGCCACCTGGCTTTAGCTCAAAAGAAGTGCCAGGGACTGAGTCGATGCTGATGCCTCGCTTAGTGAGAAAAAAAATCCTATCTGTAGGCATGATCGAATACCCTAAGAAAGAGTTTTCATTTTTTTCAACGGCGTATGTAGCTGGAAATAAGTTAATTGTGCTGTCAATTTGTTGTTGAGAACCACTAAGACCAATAAATTCAGGGAAAAAATTATGAGCATAATCTGCGACATCATTTGGATTATCATGTTCGTAATCAACGCTTACAAAGATGAATCTAACATTTTTAAGTTCTTCAGAAGTGAGTTTTCTGAAGGCTTGCCCTGTATAAGTCAGTGTCATGGGGCATACATCAGGACACTTAGCATAGCCAAAGTAGATTAAATTTAATTGTTTAGGGTTTATTGAGAACTTCCAATTTGTATTTTTAAAATTTAGATTAAAATCACCACCATACGTGCGCTCGCGATTATTTAGCCAAAAAACAGTAGCTAACGTTAGTGCTGAAGCAGCTAAAGCGAATAGGAAAGCACGAAACAAGATTTTATCTTGAGCCATAATATTCAAAATAGCGACGATTTGTGAAAGTTTCATTTAAAAAATTGGCAAGGCAACAATCAGATGCAGGATACTAAGCCCATAAAATTATCAATCTAATACAAAATGGATGAAATATAAGCTATAGGCATAAAGAAAGTTAGAAGCACTATCACTTATAGAGGTGATATGTTTTAATTAGAACCTACACAAGAGAATAAAGGTGTTTACATGGAAGAAGTACAAATCACTGAGTTAAAGATTGGAGAAGGCCCTGAAGTCAGCAAAGGTGCTCTTTGCTTTGCTCACTATGAAGGTTTTTTAGAAGACGGCACAAAGTTTGATTCCTCATATGATCACAATCGTCCATTTGAATTTGTAACAGGTTCAAAAAAAGTCATCGTTGGTTGGAGCCTAGCTTGTATGGGTATGCGCGCAGGCGGCGAACGTAAAGTTTTTGTACCTGCAAGTTTAGCTTATGGAGATAGGCAAATAGGTCAGCTTATCAGACCAAATTCAAACTTAATTTATCATATTAAAATGCTTGAAGTGAGACCTCGCGAGTAAATTACCAAGATCCAGTATTTGTCATACTTAACCAAGGTTCTTGCGGTTTAAGAGGCTCTTCTTTTTGTAAGAGTTCAATAGATACGCCGTCAGGTGATTTGATAAATGCCATATAGCCATCACGAGGTGGCCTATGGATGATGACTCCATTTTTTTGAAGGTGTTCACAGGTTTCATAAATATTTTCCACTTCATAAGCTAAATGTCCAAAATTGCGTCCGCTAGATAGCTTTTCAACCTCACCATTTTCGCTGGGCCAATTGTAAGTTAGCTCAACAACAGGAGCTTTGTTTTCACGTGCTGCTATTTCATCTTGTTTAGAGGCTAAAAATACGAGAGTAAAACGCCCTATTTCATTAGATTGACGTCGGATCTCTACAAAACCAAGTTTGTTGCAGAAAAAATCTAAAGTTTTTTCTAAATTTTCTACTCTAATCATCGTGTGTAGATAGCGCATTTTTACCCCTTTTAATCAATTTTTATAAGATTAAGTGTATAAATATTGATGATAAAAGTATATATAATGCATTATGTGATTTTTTTTAACTGAATAAGTGTTACTTTGTTTTGCAAATCAGGAGTATGTGAGTTTTGGCAAATCTAAAAAATCCATTAGAAGGTGTTACGTTAGAGAATTTATTAAATCAATTGGTGAATCATTATGGATGGGAGTCGTTAGCTTCTGAAATTCGGATTAATTGTTTTAAAGAAAATCCAAGTATAAAGTCGAGTTTAAATTTTTTAAGAAGAACACCATGGGCTAGAAAAAAAGTAGAAGATCTTTATTTAGTTTATTTGCATGAAAAAGCAGAAGATATTAAACCTGTGGCCAAAAAATAATAAAAGGATGATTTTATGAAAATTGATCAACAAGAAAGTGAAGCTTTTACAGTCATAGGGTTAACTCTTAGAACAAATAACGCAAAAGAAATGTCTGGTGCAGGCGGCATAGCAGCTTTATGGCAGAGAGTCTCTGAAGAAAAAATTGCAGATAAAGTTTTAGATAAAGTAAATCATAATTTCTATGCCGTTTATCATGCTTATGAAAGTGATATGAACGGAGAGTATTCTTTAACAATAGGAGTTCCAGTCAAAGCTGGCGCATCTGTACCTGAGGGATTGAGCGTCGTTCATATTCCTCAACAAAAGTATTTAAAAATTGAAACAGATCAAGGACAAATGCCTGATATAGTTATTAAAGCTTGGCAATATATATGGGATAAAAGCTCGCAATCAGAAATAAATAGATCATACACGGCTGATTTTGAAGTTTATGACCATCGTTGTGCAAACCCATTATCCTCGCAGGTTGATCTATTTATTGCTGTGAAATAAATTTATATTATTTTTTTGCTATATTGCATGTATTAACTCCTAGTAATGAATATGGAGGGCACCAGCCGACTAAACCAGTTATTATTGGTATGATACCTAATAAAAACCATAGGTTACTTGGTCCCCAAAACGCAAAAGATGTGAGAACAATACCTATTGTAACTCTCATAGCTCTTTCTACAGGGTGAATATTTTTTTTCATTTAAACTCCTTTATTTTAGTTGTCTGATGGGTATTTTTAAATAACTAGTGCCATTCTCTTCCGTTTTGGGAAGATGACCAGCATTGATATTAACTTGTACGCTTGGTAAAAGTAGACGTGGTGCAGATAAGCTTTTATCCCTATCATTTCTAAATTTAACGAAATCCTCTTTTGTTGTACTATTTTTAAGTTGTATATTATTGTTTTTTTCATCGAGTATAGTGGTTTCAAACTTGAGGCCACGACCATTAGGCAAGTAATCATGTCCAACAAAAACTCTATGTGTATCAGGTAGTTGATATATTTTATCGTGTACAGATTGATATAGATCCTCAGCACTGCCAGCTGGGAAATCGCATCGACCAGTTCCGTAGTCAGGCATAATGAGTTTTACCTTCTTCTAAAAGGAAGTCAAATTGACTGCCATCAGTTTTAAACTCGTGACTTAGATTGAATACATTTTTAAACACTTTTTGCACTTCACTTATTTTGCTGCCTATGCCAACTTTTGTACCTGGGATTTGTTGTTTTAAAATTTGAGAACCAGAAACATGGTCTGCATGTGCATGAGTTTCTAGAATGTAGTGTACATGCAATTTATTAGTTCTGACAAAATTTAAAACTTCAGCAGCTGTTCTTGAGACATTTTTGATGATGCAGGTTCATAATCCCAAACTGGGTCAATAATAACAGCATCTAAATTAGTATTATCATAAACAACATATGTAAGAGTCCAAGTGTTTATATCAAAAAATTCTTTCACTATAGGCTTCACCAGTATGCTCCTTTATAAATAAATTTGATCTAGTATGCATAACTATATAGATATAATTACACCAGCGTTATGTTCTAGATCATATTTTTCAATAAAATCTCTAATTTTTTTAATAATTTAGTCTAGTTAGAGTTAAAAATATGAACTAATTTAAATATTATGTGCTAGCACATAATCAAATATGAAGTCTCCGTGAGATATTTATAAAATGCCTAACAAAGATAAAATATTAGAATTTACTTGTGAGCAATTGCATAACATATGGTTATCAGAGCCAGATATTATACGTATTTATGATATTAGATCGCAAGCAGAGTATGAATATTCTCATATTCCAGGATCTATACATCTCAACAGGCATCAATTAATATCGTTACTTAAAAAGCCAGAAGAGATGTTGGCTATTTTAGTAATGAATGATGATTTTTTGAAAAATATTAGTAGTGATTTATTAATATTAAAAAATGTTGCGATTTTAAAAAATTGTCATAGGTGGGAACTTCTTGGATATCCGATGACAAAAAAAGGCAATATAGGAACATCTAATTATATTAAAGGAGCAAGAATGAACAGTGAGATCATTTTTTATCAATTGTTCGAGCATGAGTCATCAACTTATACCTATATTATAGCTGATGCTAAAACTAAAGAAGCAGCTATTATAGATCCTGTTTTAGAAACCGTAGATCGGGATGTTAAATTAATAAATGAATTGGAACTTAATTTAATTTATGTCCTAGATACCCATATTCATGCGGATCATATTACAGGAGCAGGGGAAATTCGTAAAAGACTTAAGGTTAAAACTGCTGTCAGCAAAAATGCTGACGTCGGGTGCGTAGATATTCTTTTAGAAGATGGCCAAGAGCTTCTTTTAGGAGATAAAAAAATCAAAGTTATGGAAACTCCAGGACATACGAACACATGCTTGAGCTTTTACTTCGAAGGACGAGTTTTTACCGGAGATGCTTTGCTTATTCGAGGCTGTGGACGAACTGATTTTCAGCAGGGAAGTGCGGATAATTTATTTCAAAGCGTAAGAGATAAGCTATTTAAATTACCTGATGATACGATTGTGTGTTCAGCCCATGATTATAGAGGACAAACATTATCGACAATTGCTTTGGAAAAAAAATATAATCCACGTTTAAAAGAAACTGTTACTTTATCTGATTTTAAAAAAATCATGTCTGAGCTTAAGTTAGACAATCCCAAAAAAATTCATGAGGCTGTACCGGCTAATATGGCCTGTGGTCATGTTAAGAATGAAGCTGTATTTAAGCCACAGATTGTGGATGGGATTCCAGAAATAAGTGCAGAGTCTTTATATGCTCATTTACAGGAAGTGAGAAATAAAAATATCAAGTTGATTGATGTCAGAAGATCAGACGAGTTTAATAATGAATTAGCCCATATAGATGGAGCAATACTCGTGCCATTGGGTGATGACCTAACACATTTTTTAAACAACCTTGATAGAGAAGAAGAAATTATTTTTATATGTCGAAGTGGAGCAAGATCTGCAACAGCTACAGCTGAAAGTCTAAAATTAGGTTTTAAAAGAGCAGTCAATCTGACAGGTGGAATGATTCGTTGGAATGAACAAAAACTACCAACTTTAAGAGATAATGAGAAAGGATAAAATATGCCAATAGATTGGATAAATGCCTTATTAGGTGGAGTATTAATTGGAATAGCAGTGTCACTCATGTTGCTGTTTAATGGAAGAGTGACAGGTATCAGTGGCATAATAAATGGAATTTTATCTCCATTAAAAGGTGATATTTTTTGGAGAGTGTGTTTCGTATTAGGTTTATTATTAGGTGGTCTTGTGTGGCGTGAGCTTAACCCTACTGTTTTTGTTAGTACAGTTGAGCAGGTGTCATGGGCACCAATAGTCGCAGGATTGTTGGTAGGTTTTGGAACTATCATGGGAAGTGGTTGCACAAGTGGTCATGGTGTTTGTGGTATGAGCAGAATGTCGCCTCGATCGTTAGTTGCTACAATTGTCTTTATAGGGGCTGGTATTTTAGCAGTTTATGTCTTTAGAAAATTCGGAGTATTTTTATGAAAAATGCATTAGTGGCATTAGTTGTAGGTTTTATATTTTCTTTAGGACTTGGTTTAGCTGGGATGACTCAGCCTCAAAAAGTTATAGGCTTTTTAGATTTATTTGGAGACTGGGACCCTTCACTTATGTTCGTTATGATAGGGGCTATATCAGTTCATTTTTTTACATACAGAATTATTCGCAAAAGAAACTCTCCTTTATTGTCTACAAAATGGTATGTACCGACTAAAAATGAGATTACGCCAGCTTTGGTAGGTGGATCATTTATATTTGGAGTTGGTTGGGCTTTAGGTGGTTTTTGTCCAGGACCAGCAATAACTTCACTAGCAAGTTTTGACGTTAAAGTGATTACATTTGTCGTCAGCATGATACTAGGAATGTTCATATTTAAGCTTGTTGATAAAAAAATTAAATTCAGAAAATAAGGTGTAGGTATGATTGTTATTGGATATATATCATCATTACTCATGGGATTATCTCTAGGGTTAATCGGTGGTGGTGGTTCAATTTTAACAGTGCCGATATTGGTTTACTTTTTTGCCGTAAATCCTGTAGTTGCTACTTCAGAATCTCTATTTGTAGTGGGAAGCACAGCTTTAATAGGTGGCTTAATAGCGTATAAAAATAAAGAAGTTAATCTGTTAACCGTGATTCAGTTTGCAGCACCTAGTTTTGTAGGTGTATATCTGATGAAAAAAATTATTCTTCCATTTATTCCGGACACAGTATTTATGATAGATAATTTTGCTTTTACAAAGCCTCTTTTGGTTATGATTGTATTTGCATTTCTAATGATAGTTGTCAGCTACACAATGATGAGGCAAAAAAAATTGCAAGCTTCAAATATAGATCAAAATTCAGCGAATAAGTTAGGGTTAATTTTACAAGGATTTTTTGTTGGGAATGTCACCGGTTTTGTCGGTGCAGGCGGTGGTTTTTTAATAGTTCCTGCATTAGTAAATTTAATTGGATTAAATATGCGTGCAGCAATTGGATCATCACTCATGATTATTGCTGCAAATTCA
Source organism: Pseudobdellovibrio sp. (assembly GCA_046291245.1). GTDB lineage: Bacteria > Bdellovibrionota > Bdellovibrionia > Bdellovibrionales > Bdellovibrionaceae > Pseudobdellovibrio. Next base: position 10,158 of record JBKBTW010000081.1, read on the forward strand.
CTATTTGGATTTATTCTATCATTAAGTGCAGATTTGGCAGTGAATTGGAATATTTTATTGTCTGTTTTAGCGATTTCAATTGTTGGTTTAATTTTCGGAAGATTTTTTTCAACAAAAATTTCAGAAAATAAACTCAAAAAGGGATTTGGATTTTTCGTTCTAGTTATGGGAAGTATTATTTTAATCGATCAAATTTTTGTTTTAATGCAGTACAAGTGAGAATATATATTACTTCTCACTTGTCGAAATACTTACAGCTTCTTCTGGATTTAAAATAACAAATTCACGTTTAGGCTCTACAAGTGGCGCGGGTTTTGGTAAATTACCGAGTAAAAACTTACGCCCTGACTCTGTATTTCCTGTGGCAACTTCCAGCTCGAACCTTTCACGGTCACGTCTGCGTATGTCCTCTACTGTAGCTTGAATTTCGTCTTCAGGAACTTCTGAGGTTCGTAAAGCTTCTTGTCCAAAAACAAGTGCTGATTCAATAGTTTCTCTGATTTGAAAATCGACATCAGCTAATTCTAATTCACGAGCATGAATACGATCATAAGCGCGCGCTAATACTTTAGTTCCTGAAAATTCATGTTTAACTAACTCAACAATTTTTGTGGTTGTTTTTTTATCGTCTACGCAGACGGCAATAAAGCAGGCTTTGTGCGCACCTGAAGCACGAAGAACATCTAGTCGTGATCCATCACCGTAGTAAATTTGAAAACCAAAGTTGCGGGCATTGCGAATACGCTCAGGATCGGAATCAATAATTGTTACATTTAAATTTCGTGCAAGTAATAGCTGACTCACGACTTGTCCGAAACGACCAAAACCAATCAGTAATGCGTTCCCAGATAAATCTTGAGGTAAATCAACACCTTCTAAGGATGGAGCAGGTTTTGGTAAAACTTTTTTGGCGATAATTACAACTAAAGGTGTAAGCACCATAGATAAAACTACTATAGCTGTCATATTGGCATTTACTTCGGCATTAATAACTCCTGCTTGTGAAGCGGCGGCATATAAAACAAATGCAAACTCTCCACCTTGGGCCATCAAAATTGCACGATCTAAAGCCTCACTATGTTGGCTTCCCATAAAGCGAGCTACAGCGTAAATACATGAAGCTTTTCCAATCATCATAGCGATGACACCAGCGAGGATTAAATGGATATTTCCACTGACAACATCTAAGTCAAGCGACATACCAACACCCATAAAAAACAAACCTAAAAGTATACCACGAAATGGTTCTATATCGGCTT
>JBKBTW010000082.1:0-8081 GCA_046291245.1 Pseudobdellovibrio sp.
ATTTTTATTCCAACTCCTCAAGAAGTTTCAGCACTAGACCCGCCGAATTGATGGCTGCCGGCCCCACAAACTGATTGAAGTTTACCCGAGCATTTTGGTTGGCATTGTCACTGCAGCTTCGGATGACTAAAAAAGGCACTCCCAAAGAACGGCAGAGGTGGGCTACTGCCGCACCTTCCATCTCTGTGGCCAAAGCCTGATGGTCTTGATAAAGGTTTTCAGCTGTCGTTAAAATCTGTGCATCTGGGCTTGGTGTAGCACCTACAATCATTTGTGTTGTTTGCCCAGCTGGAGCAAAATTTGGAGTGGATTTAATATGTTTAGCCGTGTCTTTGGTTTCAATAACTTTTTTCGCAATTTGATTCATGGATGTTGTCGCAGCTTCGATTGTTTTTGCTGGAGCTAATAAATCTAAATCTGGCTGTACTGGCATTTCTATATTCGCGCTGACGCGATCTGCCCATTTGCCCGCTTCAAGAATCAATTCTTGTGAGCTTCCTGCTACGACCTTAAGATGAATGTACCCATTAAATTTATGTTTCTCGCGAAGGCCGCGTGCTACGCGGATCAATTGCTCCATTGTATAATCTGAAGACTCTATAATGCCTGAACTTAAAAAAAGCCCTTCAATATAATTACGACGATAAAATTCTAAAGTGAGCCAAATGACTTCCTCTGGAGAGAATTTTGCACGTTGCACATTGCTAGAAACACGATTAATACAAAATTTACAATCGTATATACAAAAATTAGTGAGCAAAATTTTAAGTAAACTTATACAACGTCCATCAGGACGCATAGCTATGACAAATACCCATTCCTTCTGTATTACCCATACCTTTAGCATCTCTTTTTCGTGAGCCTCCGCTACTGGAGCAAGACGCATCATATTTAGCAGCGTCTGCTAAAATAGCGAGTTTTTTTTGAAGAACTGGCGCTGATGGAGTCGGATCATTCATAAAAATCTTTCCTTCTTATTTACATATAATTTACACATATCTTTCGAAGATGTCAACTTTGTCAGAGCCAATATTTAAGTATTTAAGGTCCAGTAGGGGCTTCGCTCTCTAAAATCAGTTTAAATCAATTAAGGACGTATCTTTCTTGGTGGGCGATGGCCCTTTTTGAAGAACTTTTTCATGAGTTTTGCCTTTTTGATTCCAACGGTTTTCGATCTCTTGAGCTTTTTTAGAAAAATATTTTTGAAAGTAATGGGCTTCGTTTTTAACTTCAAAACCCGAGCGGTGTAAGGATGATTCGCCTTTTGGAAGAAATTTATGGATTAACCGCATGGTTGAAATCATCAGATTTGGCAAAAGAGCTGAACCTGCTACCCTCAAATTAGCAAACCACGGCATGATCAATTCAGCCTTTTTGTTATGAGCAGCTTTAATAATTTTGCGAGCAGCTTTATCTGCAGGAAGGGCAATGAAGGGCATGTAATCCGTGCAGGCAAACCAATCAAATGATTTGACTTGATCACCTTTAAAGATAGCTTGGATAGGCGATCCCGTCATCATCACGGCTGGATAAACTGTAGTGATGAAGATAGTTTTTCTTTTAACTCTGCGGCTAAACCTTGTGACAAACCTGCCAAGGCAAACTTTGAAGCGTCGTAAGTTAACATATGAGGTACAGCCACTTTACCTCCCATAGAGCAAATATTGACAATTTGCCCTGAGCCTTGTTTTTCAAAATGATTGAGTGCTATTTTAATCATTTTCAAAGCTGCAAAAAGATGAATCTCCATTTGTGAACGGAAATCCTCTTCAGTCATTGAGGAAAAGGTCCGATCATGATGGCGCCAGCGTTATTGACTAAAACATCAAGTGATCCGAAATTTTTATCGATGGCATCCCGAATGATATCATAAGATTTAACATCACAAAGATCCGCTTCAAGAGTAAAAAATCTATTCAAAGGAAATTGGCGTTGCAAAGAATCTTGAGCCGCTTCTAGTTCTTGAGCATCACGTGCTAAAATCATGATATCAGCTCCTTCACGCACAAACTCTTCGCTGAGAGCGAGGCCTAATCCACGAGAACCACCAATTATTAAAATATTTTTATTTTTAAATTTCATAAAACTTCCTTTTGAGAGATGAAGACTGCAAAGTCATAGCCAAAAAATTACAGATTAAAGATGAACAAATAAATGTTTAAAAATAACGAATTATGACTGTGAATCTAGAGTAGAAACTTCAGAGTGTGCCCGTACTTAGAAGGAGATTGAACTTTTTATAAAGTGTAAAAATAAGACCTTAGCAGAGAAAAAAAATAAATTTTGGGGATTTTTAGTACTGTGCTTTTCATTGGGTAAAGCGTATCGCTTTAGGGCTTGGTTCAAAAGTTGCTTATGATGCTTCAGTATCCAGGGCGTAATTAAAATTCAACTTTAAAAACAGGTGTAGCCAATGCAGCTTAAAAATTTATTTGCTAAAGTCGTAAATCCAAAACCAGTCACTGAGTTCTTTCGAGTTTTTTTTGTCATACTAAGTTTTCAACTCTTGACCTTGAATCTATTCGCTGGTGAAGCTTTTTTGTTGAGCGGAAATGATCAGTCTTTAAATGTACGCTCTCATCTTCTTATGAATGCAAAAAAAGAGATTAACGTAGCCTATTACATCTTAGGAAATGATTCCGTAGCTAAACAATTTTTAATTCTTCTGAGAGAGGCGGCTTTAAAGGGAGTGGATGTGAAATTAATCATCGACTACCATGGCAAACAAATAGATTCACTTTTTTTGTATAAAGTTTTGCATGATGACACTGGAAAAATTATCAAGAATTTTAAGATCAAAATTTATAACCCACCAGAGCTTTATACGGCCGTTCTGGCGACCTACAGAATGCACGACAAAATCTTTTTAGTAGATGACGAATATCTTATTTCAGGCGGAAGAAACATAGCAAACGGCTTTTTTGGATACAATTACACCGATGAGACAGGTAAAAAAGCTGCGGTCTACGAAGATTTGGATATTTTAATCACTCAAAGCAGTGCAATACAGCAGTCTAAAGATTACTTTCAAGATCTCTGGAATTCGAGATTCGTGATTGATTATTTATCTTACAGTCGAAGCTTTTTTAACCTCGATATCTGCACGAAGATGCTTGTCTTGAATTCAACGTGCAGAAAAATTAAAAATTTGAACAGCCATACCTATTCACAAAGTGATTTTGAAAAAATAAAAATGTTTAATCTCATGCACATACAAGACTTTAAAAAGGATTACAATTACGCAATGGCAAATACGAATCCTATAAAGGATGTAGAGTTTTTTTACGATCGGGTAGAAACACAAAGTTTTATATTTTCAAAATCAGTGATGAGCATTTCGTTTCAGCTTTATAGCCAAATCGTCAATGCTAAAAAGAGCGTTACCATCATAACTCCCTATTTCGTTATCACGCCAGAGCAAGAATTAATTTTCGCCATATTGAAAATGAAAGGAATACCTGTCACGGTGATTACGAACAGTGAAGCTTCAAATGATGTCTTGGCGGCACAAGTAGGTTACGAAAAATGCAAAAATACAGCTAAAAAACATAATCTGATTTTGCGAGAGTTCAACGGACCTGAAACTTTACACACTAAAATGGTCGTGATCGATGGAGAAAAATATTTTATTGGTTCTTATAATTGGGATTACCGAAGTCAAAATATAAACAGGGAAGTTGGAATATACTTTGATTTAAATGATCCTTCTTCCCAGTCACTTGGACGAGATTTAACCCATTATGTTGATACGCTCTTGGGTAAATCCCATCAGTATGAATATCCCTTTAAAGAAGAAAGCAGTTTAGCTAAGATCGAAGATCTATTTGATACGATCGTGAACAAAAACTACAATCGTTTATTCTGGGAAACTTTTTATCCTTTATTGAAGCATCAATTGTAATCTAAATTTTCCAGCTGATGGAGAGTGTGTCTCCATTTTTAAAGCTGTGCTTGCCAGCAAGAACAGCTTTGTTGTTGATTTTGAGGTGTCGTTTGTTGTTATCTAAGGTTGAATGTAAGTAGAAAGCGTTTAGATCTAAATTTTTATCAGAAATAAACTCAAACTCACAAGTGTAGTTATTGTCTTTCATGGACATTATTTTAGGTTTAAAAAGTTTGCTTACATCATCTAACATGAAATGGGTGTCTAATAAGAAGCCATTGTAAGTTGCAACATTGTCACAGAAACTCAAGTAAGCTTCAGACTTGATTGTAAATTTAGACTCTGTTTTTTTGGAGCTGCTCATTTGACTCAAGAGGTGCTTGAAAATTTGTTTAATCAAACTTTGCAGTTCAAAATTATACTCGCCCTGTGGATGAGCTTTTGAAATAATGGATTTTGGAGGCATAATGAGTTTGATTTGATTAAGGATAGGTTGAGACAAGAATTGATGAAGTTTATAGTGGTAAACAAATTCCTGAATCATAGCACTTTCAATCACGTGCGAGGCCGCGCTCATGCCTCGAGCTAAACTGGTATTAGAAAAATCGATATTCAGTGTGCGTTGATTTTGTTTTTCTTCGATTTTTAAGACAATTTTAAGATTATGGTCGGCGTGTTTAACGTTAACCTCAGTTTGTCCTTGGGCACGTAAATCAAATTGCCTGTCGTATTCGGTCTTACAGGTATTGAACCATATCTTTTGAAAATCAGGCTCACTTAAAAAATCCAAATAAGGCGTCGCTTTAAAGCAGCTAGAGAAATGTTCGATTTGTTTTTCGAAAAAACAAGATAAAGCCTCTTTCTCTGGATGAGTTTCAATCAAAGCACTCCACAACATAGGATTTTTTTTGTGTCCTTCAAGCAATGGTGAAAGTGGTATTTTAAATTGGATGAAATTAGTGTCATTGCACCAGATTAAGAATAAGTTTTCAGTAAGAGCCGAAATAAAAAATACTTTTGAATAATTATACCCACCATTTTCAGGATCATTCGTTATGAAGATATCCCCTGGGCTGAGAGATAAATATTTTTTGACTATTTGAAAGCTCACTAATCTGCTCGTAGTCGTCGAACATAAGTCGGTATCTTTAGAAAAAAGCAGTTCTCCTTGGTCATTGACAAGAGAGGCATTTTGAAACTGATTTAAAAAACTTTGAAAGTAATAATAATCAAGGTGTCCGTATGAAGCTAATTGCAAACTCTTATTATCAAACATGATTAAATCCTTTTATAGATTTCTTGAGTCCATGAAAACTCTTGAACTTCATTGTCTAATCTTTCAAAAAGAATATTAAGATGACCTGTCCACTCTAATTTTTCAGCCTTAGTTTTGAAAAGCAAAATATCATATCCAAGTTTATTGATAATAAAATCTTGGATGATTTGTAAGTTGAACGGCTCGTCGTAGTGTATTTGTCCATTTTCTAAAACTTTAAACTGGGACTCTATTTTGGCCATAAGAGTGTTTTGTTTAATGTGTGGGAAAAGCTGAGATAAATTGGCATTCTCGGAAATAATTTTGTAAAAAGCGTCAATAACTAAAGCTTTTACAGAGCGTCCTGCCAACATCGGACCGGGCTCAATAGCTGCTGGAATTTTTGAAAAACTCAAGTGTCCAGATTGATTGATACGAACCTCTGAAAAAGGATGTATGCCGATTGCTTCTGCTACAACATGTTTGTAATCCACTTTACCCCATGGGCTTTGCCATGTATCAGAGAATTTATTTTTAATAACAGTCCAGCGCTCTATATCTGTATGAATGAGGATGTCTTTTTTGTTTTGAGTTAAAAGATGGTTTAAAAAATGATCTGCACTGAAATAAAGATCTATGTTTTCAAGATTTTCATTGAACTTATCATGAATCCAAAAATAAATTTTTGGATTGTTTAATGCTTCTTTGAATTCAGATACAATTTCTTCTTTTGTGCCTTCAGTGCCCGCATTGATCAGTGTGCGACGTAAAGATTTTAAAGAAGAAGGATTTGGATTCGTAAAAACTTTAAAGCCACTTTCTTGAAGATAATGTTCGATAGAAAGAATTTGTTCATGACTGAAATCTTTTAAGCTCAAGACAACTTTATTTGCTTCAGGGTTGATTTTTTTGACACGTTCTATTTCGGATTTTAATATTTCAATATTAAAATCCGTATTCAGAGTGATGATAAGAGAAGCTGCAGCAAGCGAAAGATTATTGGAGTCTTCAAACGTATAATTGTTTTCTTGATGTGCATTCAGAATTTGAATAACACTTCCGCCAAGACGAAATGATTTTAGACGATCTAGGTATTTTGTGACTATATAAACAGACTTAAAGTTATGACCTGAATCAATTAAGGGTTTAATGTGACCTGCTAAAATCGCTTTAAGCGATGTTTGAGGAAGAAAAAACGACTTTTTTAATAATGGAGCTGTAGCATTCACTGATCGAGCTTCGATCTCTGTGTATGATTCTCCTAAATAAATGGCAAGTGAAGCATTAGACATAATTAGTGGGCGTATGTTAGATAGACTTATGAAAATGGTCAATGTTAAGTTTCGATAACTCGTAAAAAGCTTTGAATCTTGAGGCTTTTACTTAGTTCTGTTAATCTTAGATTAATTAAGGATGTATTATGAAAGTTTCAGCAGAAATACTCAATTTAGTGCCCTATAAGCCCGGTAAACCTATTAGCGAGACTCAAAGAGAGTTTGGTTTAACAGAAGTCTATAAATTAGCCAGTAATGAAAATCCTTTAGGGACTAGCTCAAAAATTATTCAAGCTTTACAGTCTCACTTACAAGAGCAGTACCGCTATCCAGATCCAGCTTGTTATGATCTGGTTCAACAAATTTCAAAATCTTGGAATGTGCCCGCTTCACAAATAGGAATAGGCAACGGGTCAAATGAAATTATCGATCTTTTGATTCGTATTTTTTGTGAACCAGGAGATTCAATCTTAACTTCAGAGGCTGCATTTGTAGCTTATAAAGTCTGTGCTCAAGCAGCACGAGTAAAAGTTCGTACAGTTCCTTTACGCGCTGATTTAACTATGGATTTAAAAGCGATTGCTGATGATTTTTATAGAAATCCATCAGCTAAAACACGGATTATATTTATTCCTAACCCTAACAACCCAACAGGTACTGTTGTGGGCGGCGAAGATCTGGAGGAGTTCTTAATTCGTTTAGGTAACCGCGATGATGTGTTATTAATTTTTGATGAAGCTTACACGGAGTATGTCAGAGATCCTCAATTTAAAGAGGCGGTAAAATTCTATCAGAAATATTCCAATATTGTGGTTCTTAAAACTTTCTCTAAAGTGTATGGATTAGCAGGTTTGCGCTTGGGAGCTATGCTTGCGCCGGAATATGTTTTAGAACTTTACAACAGAGTTAGAAATCCATTTAATGTGAATGAGTTGGCACAAGTCGCGGGTATCGCAGCTTTAAAAGATAAAGAGTACATTGAAGCTTCTCAAAAGTTAGTCTGGGAAGGATTAGATTATTTCTATAAAGAGTTTGAGCGTTTGAAACTTCCTTATGTGAAATCTGAAGCTAATTTCATCTTGTTTGATACCTTACGCAATGCTGAGGTTTGTTTTAATTATCTCCTTAGAAAAGGCATCATATTGCGTCCGGTGGGGAATTATGGATTTCCTCGTCATTTAAGAATGACTGTCGGAAAAATGGACGAAAATCAAAAAGCTATGCTAGCTCTCGAGCAAATGCTAGCTGAGATACCGGTTTTGTAGAGAATACTGTCTAAAATAATAACACTTTAGAAAATTTACTAATCCATTAAAATGACCTCTTTGATTGAAGTCTTTTTGTTATCGCGCATATTGCGGATAAGACTAAATGGAGAGGTAGGTTGCTGTGGTTGTGAATAGTCAGTTATCAATAAAACGAGTTTTAATTTTAACGTTATTTTTAGGAATCGCAGCTTGTACACAAAAAAAGACCACTGAAAAGATCATTATTCAAGAGCGTCAAGCCAGCCCGCATCTTGCAGACTCTCTACAACATCGATCTGATAAACCAAGTGCAGCCGTCAGTGGAACTACAACATGCGATAAAAACTCAACCTTACTTACTTTAAAAAAAGAAGCTCTCGAGAAAGCCTTTTTATTAACACCTACATTTGTCATATCAAGCA
>JBKBTW010000082.1:8091-11408 GCA_046291245.1 Pseudobdellovibrio sp.
GAAAGATCAGGGGCGCGTGTAGGCTTGTTTCAGTTAAGTAATCAAAATTTATACTCATCAATTCCAACAGATAGGCTTATGCAATCGTTTCCTATAGTGCAAGAAACAAAAGACGAAGTTGTGATTGATATACAAGAGGGCTTTAAAAGTTTAGTTGTGAATGAGACCACGGCTTTAGTTGATAAAGCGTATATGGATCATTTAAAAAAAATAAATGAAGATGCGATCGAAAATACAATTAATGTAAAAGAAGTTCTAGTGAGAAAAGTAGAATCTTCAAATAACACAATGTACATTGAGCAAGCTGTGCGCATAGTAAAATCTAACGAGAACAAGGAAAAAATAACAGAAGATGAAGGTTTGATGGAGACAGATAGCCCCCTTGCAAACGAAAATGTAACTGCTCGTGTAATTATTGAGTTAAAACCTTATATGTTAAATAAAAATTTTCAAACTAAGCTTTTTGATAAGGAACAAAAAGTAGGGTATTTCGTTAATTTTGTTAATGCAGAGAATTCAGAATTACTATTTCCGCAGATTACAAAATGGGACACTTCTCCTGAGCGTGAGCCTATAACTGTGGCGTTAGAAAGTAATATTCCTGCAAATATTATTCAATCCATTAAAGAGGGCGTTGAGTATTGGAATAAAGCTCTAGGGCAAAATGTATTGGTTGTTAAAACGGGATATAAAATCACAGATAAGATCACGGATAGAATGATCATTATACGCTGGGTAAATTGGGATGATGCAGGTTTTGCGTATGCATCGATGCAGACAGATCCTGTTACGGGAGAAATTTTGCGTGCCCAAATTTTTATGACATCATCTTGGATAAAAATGACTGACAAAGGTTTTGCGTTGCCTATTTTCGCAAAAAATAAAACTGTGAAAAAAAGCAAGATAAAAACTAACTCTCCGTGGTTGTGTGAGATGAATTTAGATATCTCCGATATTAAGAATAGTCTTATTAACATCACAGATGAAAAGCTAAAAGATAAGTCCATTCAAGACACGATCAGAAATGTTATTGCTCATGAGATGGGTCATGTTATGGGATTGCGCCATAATTTTGCAGGCTCTTTTAACCATGAAGGTTCGGATCAGGATGTTATAAGAGCCCGTAAAGATTATTTTACACAAAGTAATTATCAAGGATTTACAACGACAACTTCAATTATGGATTATGAAAAATCACGAGAGACTTTTATCACTGGCGCATATATAAAGCACAGTATTTTAAGCTATGATCAAGCTGCAATTGATTGGGGATATAAGGATCGTGTAGTCAATTTACCGAACCAGTCATATTGTTCAGATGAGCATATAGATTATGCGGATAAGAAAAATGTAAAATTATATGGCTGTGAACGAATGGACGCACTTAAGAATTCCTATCTAGCACTTGGAGAATCTTTAAAACAAAAAATAAACAGCTCAGTGAGAACAAGTTTTGAAAATTTAATCGCAAAACAAAATTCCGAAAATCCTTATATTTTAAAAAGTGAATTGAAAGATATCTCGAATTTAGTTTTGATTTTGGAAGAAGATGGAATTAAAAATCTTTTTTTCCAAGGAGGTCAAAAATCAATTACGGCTAATATAGACCAAGTGCTTAAAGGAAAATTGGGCGAAGTTAATGGTGTGAATAACGTTATCTTCGAAGAAATTTCAACGAGTACGATGTTGAAAGAGCATATAAAAGAGGCTGGTGGTTTAACGGGTGTTATTACAAAAGCTTTAGAAGGTGTTAACTTAGATCAACCCATAAATCTTATGCAAAATCAAGTTAAGGAATTTTTTTCTAAGTTAGATGTTAAGGCTATCGGTATCAATGAAGTTGATCTAAAATATATTTATGAGCAGTATTTAAAACAAGCTATCGACTTAGACAATCAGCTTTTAAGCAGTGTTTTAGTTAAGTTCGTGCCATCCCAGAAGTCTGCTTATAGTTTTAAGAGTACAGAAGAAATTCAAGATTCAATCTTAGATCCTACAAAATATCCAGAAAGCGTATTGACATACCGTTCTGAAGTGATTGCAGGAGATGCGGATCTTTTAATGAAGCTTTTTAGAAAAGCTATCTTAACTTCAAATCAGGCGCTAGAGGTTAAGAAAGTTACAGCTAATGGAATACCGATGGATATAGTTTTGCTGGGATATAATTACGATCGAGAAAATTTATTTAAAGCATTTTCAATAGATAATTGGCCTTCTAATATGAAAGAGCAAATGAGCGTTCCGTTAAAAAAAGAATTGGACCAGCTCAAAATGGATTTAGCAAAAAATACTCTAAGTGTTTTAAATGCCTTTGGGGTTCCGGTTCCAATTCCTTTAACGTATGCTGCTTTGGTGGCTGAACTAGATAAAATACCAGTGAATAAATTAGAGGGTATTTATGTTTGGGAGTTGAAAAATAAAGAATTAATGCTTTTAAAATCTGTAGAAGAAATTAAGTGAGTGAATTTGAACATATGACACTTTATAAACTTAAAGGAAATTTTCAAAAAGTTGTTAAGCCATTATTAAGTTCTGGCTTAAGCGGACATTTTTTACAAGAGTTTTAAGTTTTTGCTTGGTGATGGTTTTATTTGTTGTTGCTTTTAAGCTTGGCGCGAAAATGAGTGTTGTTTGTCCCTTTTAATTCGGGTCAGACATAGCTTACCTAGTGTAAATATTCTTTTTTTGTTGATATGCATTATGTGTAAGCAAAATTATTATTCACAATAGAGAATTTGACTGTTTTTAGAACAACAAAGCGTTAAGAGTTTACAATATCCCCCTAGTTCAGATAGGGTGACATCCCATGGGTTACGTTATAACAATCGATGGGCCTGCAGCCTCAGGGAAGTCATCTTTAAGCAGGGAACTTTCAAGAAAATTTAATTGTCCGTGGGTTTCAACAGGAGCCTTTTATCGCGGTTTAGCTTATGTGGCGCTGCAATCTGGCGTGCCTTTAGATAATCCTGCAGCTTTATCAGAGCTTTGTGAGTCAGAGAGTTGGAAGGTTGTCTTAGCTTCTGATCGCACTCAAGTTTTTTATCGTGATCAAAATGTGACAGACTTCATAGCTCAAGAAGCTGTGGGAAATGTGGCAAGTCAAATCAGTAAGTTTCCGGAAGTTCGTCAGTCTTTATTAGATCAACAAAGAGCTTGCGCTTTCAATAATGATGGGTTGATTGCGGAAGGTCGAGATTGTGGAACCGTGATTTTTCCTTATGCGGAGATCAAAATCTTTTTGACTGCAAATTCTGAGCATCGTGCTTTAAGAAGGGCTCAGGAATTGGGTTTAAATGAAAAAATGATTATTGAAGAGC
>JBKBTW010000254.1:0-1603 GCA_046291245.1 Pseudobdellovibrio sp.
ATCAAAATCCTCTGTCTGAACTTTGATCATATTTTTTTTAATTAAGAATGTAAATATAAGTTATTTAGAGATTTCTTAAATCGCCACACATATCTTGATATTACGGGAGTAATTAAATCATATTGATAACCATAATTTTCTATATAACTTGTACAGTAAAATGACTTCATAAACAGACGCGGATTAAAAACCATGGAATCCCCGGTAGCCTATAAATAACCGAAGTTATAAGTAGAGGTTAAGCAGCCATTAAAGGTGATCTTCCTTTGTTAGCTTGGTGTGGTCTTTCATGATTCGAATGCCACACCCAATCAGTTATGTAATCCTTGTGTCCTGCCATTTTTCAATAGCTAATCGTTTGAGAATAATCAATAGTGCAAATTTATAATGACTACTAAAACTCTCCGACTATAGAACCAGTTGGATATTTTTTAGGAATTTCAATTTTTTTTGAGCTGTAAGAATAAAATCAGGCATGTTTTTCCCAAAGTACATTCAGCCATTTTTCTTGTCGATCAGGTCGCTGATCTACTGTAATCCACTGTTTTAATACCCTAACCCCATTCAACTGGTCTAACAATTCCTGAGCCTGCTCTTCATTTAAGTCAGTAAACGCCCTACCGCCTTTTACTCTATCTGCTGTTCCATATTTAAAAGACATATAGCACACACCGCCACGGCGTAACGCAGCATGAATACGTTTTAAAACATCAGGGAGTCTATTACGAGCACAATGTAGTAAAGAGGCACATGCCCATACCCCATCATAAACATCGTGCATATCAAGCTCATAAAAACTTTGCTGCTGTACAGCGATACCAGTCAGTTGGCTCGCTCGTTCGACCAATACTTCAGAATAGTCGATAGCATCAACTTGATAGCCTTTATTTTCAAAAGCCAAACTGTCACGCCCTGAGCCACAGCCTAAATCCAGGATGCGTGCTGAATCTGGCAACTCAGCTAAAAATGGTTGGTATAGGCTTTCCATATCCACATACAACGTGGCTTGTAAAAATTGATCTGCGTATTGGTTGTAATAGTCTATTGTTTTCATATTGGTTGCTTAGGCTAAATACTAACCCCAGTCTACTAAAAAACAAAAAAATAAGGGAGCATTTGCTCCCTTATCTTTTTAGTCAAATAAATCTGCTCTTACTTCTTCCAAAGCACGATCTGACTTAAAACGATTACATATCGGGTGAATAATTGCTCCATTTTCTAAGACACCGTAACCACCTTCTGCTTTCGATTCACGATGATCTACTTCAGTCGATTCAAGGTATAAAGCACTATCACATACTTCGCAATAGCTCCAAGTTTTCCTTTCCTCACGTTGATACAGGTTTCTTTTGGCCGCTAGTGAAAAATTTAGAGGTTTTTTCTTCTTTGATGATCTTACTGATTGCACAAAGCTCACAACATCATCAACAATACTCTCATCATAATCACCACCAAAACGGTCAAGGTAAAAATCATTAAAATTAATATAATCAAATGATTGACTCATCGAAAGAATGACGGTGTTCAAACAAACTTCATCTTCAAAATCTAAATCCATATTGAGTCCAATACAGATAAAGGCTTGATACACGTTCTTCAATCG
>JBKBTW010000083.1:0-11184 GCA_046291245.1 Pseudobdellovibrio sp.
CATGTTGCTGGAACAATTGCAGCTTCTTACAATGCAGAAAATGGTTTTACTGGTGTAGCTCCATTAGCTAAAATCTTAATGGGACGTGTATGTGGTGGTCTAGGTTGCAGTAATATTGCAGTTGCTGAAGGTATTGACTGGGGTATTGATGAAAAAGTAGATGTTATCAGTATGTCGTTAGGTGGACCATACTCTTCGTCTGTAGAAAGATACGCGGTTGCGGATGCGGAAAAAGCTGGTGTTATTGTTGTTGCAGCTTCTGGAAATAGCGGTATTGGTCGCGTAAGTTTTCCTGCGGCGTTACCTACAGCTATAGCCGTAGGTGCTGTTGATTCTTCAATTGTTAAGACATCATTTTCACAATGGGGCCCAGAGTTAGATATCGTTGCACCAGGTGCTTCGGTTGTTTCATCTGTACCACAAGGAACTGGTCGTGGTTCTCATGTTGAGTTGGTTGTAAATGGTGTTAGAGCTCAAGTTAAATCTTCAGCTTTCTCAGGAACTAAAATTTTCTCTACACCACGTGTTGGTGATTTGGTAGCAGCTGGTTTAGGTAAAAAAGAAGATTTAGCTAAAGTTAATGTTGCAGGGAAAATCGCATTAATTAGCCGTGGTGAAATTACATTTGCAGAAAAAGTTGGTAACGCTTTAAAAGCTAATGCTATTGGTGTGGTTATCTATAATAACGCAGATGGTTTAATGTCGGGTTCTTTAACAGAAGATGGTTCAGAGTTAGATGCTGCTGTGGTGATGATTGAAAAAACTGCGGGTGAGTCGTTATTAGCAGCTCTTAATAATGGCGCGACGGCGTCTGCTGAAATCTCAACTTCAGTTTCTGATTATGCAAGTTTCGATGGAACATCTATGGCAACTCCACATGTATCTGGTGTTATTGCCCTTATGAAATCTGCTAATAAAAAGTTAACTCCAATACAAGTAAGAAATATTATTAAAGCAACGGCTATCCCTTTAGCTCCTAATACTCAAAATGAGTACGGTGCTGGATTGATTCAAGCAGATAAAGCTGTTGAAGCGGCCTTGTCTGTTCAATAAAATTTAAAATAATAATCTGAAATAAAAAAAGGGAAATCGCAAGATTTCCCTTTTTTTATTGTCCGGAGTTACAAAGCAATAGATAAATTTAAACTGATATCTTGAGCATCAATTTTATCATAGTAAGTCTTAATGTCTGAGCCATTTGTGAAGGTCGTTCCGGATATTTCTTTAAATTGATGTATGTTGTATTGAACTCCTAAACCTAAAGATCTGGTTGGAAAAATCATGATCCCAGCTTGATAGGCATGACCTTTTAACTTCATCCCATTTACGGATGTGTTTGCTTTTATGTCCAGTTCATTTAGAGGAGCATATCCTAAATATATTTTAAGTGTGTTCATGGCACTTACGCTAAGTTGTGCGCCTGCGAGAGTGTGGGTGAATTTTGGTTTTTCAAGAGTGGATGCATCGTTAACTGAAGCTTTCCCAGAGCTATATTCTCCAACAAGTGAAATACCGACTCCTGTAGCTGATTCTACACCTAGTTTTAGTCCAAGTACAGTTCCATTCATTTTGTAAGTGTCTGTGTTTTGGGAGTAATGGGTGAGCTTTAAAGTTTCTTGTTTGTAGCCTACGGCGGGTTCAATTAAAATTGAAGATTGAACTTTTGGGCTGTAATAGATTAATAATAGAGAAGTTAAGGCTCCAAAAATGAGTGTCTTTTTTACTTTAAACATTCTGTGCTCCTTAAGTTAAGCCATTTTTCTGAAGTAGTAGGCTTAACTATCATTGTATTGATTTAAACTTCATATGTAGAGTAATAATTGTGAAGTTGTAAAGGGTTGGACTAAAGTATTTTTAGTTACTTCTGTCAAATGTCGAGATATATTTGAAAGCATGTCAGCAACAAATATCTTAATAGATTATACAAACAAAAACGAATTTTATTCGGAGTTAAGAAAAGAATTATCTTATAATCTAGATCAGCACTGGATAACAAATTTATCACAGTTTAGTGCAGTTGTTTATCAGCATTTACCCGATATAAATTGGGCTGGTTTTTATTTAACACATGATGAAGAGCTTGTTTTGGGACCGTTTCAAGGAAAACCTGCGTGTATGCGTATAGCTTTTGGTCGAGGTGTGTGCGGAGCAGCTGCAATACAAAAAGAGATTATAAAAGTTGATGATGTAGAAAAGTTTCCGGACCATATAGCTTGTGATTCTAGGTCTCGTTCGGAGCTCGTGATTCCTTTAATTAAAAATGAAAAGGTCATTGGAGTATTTGACATAGATTCTCCAACTCTAGCTCGTTTTTCGCAGGAAGATGTCAATGGTATGTTTACTTTGGTCGAGGATTTATTGGCTCATTGTCAGCAACAAGCTTTAAATTGCGGTGAAATTAAATTAAGTCAGTCGTGATATATCCCGAAAAGGGAGTATGTCTTTGCCAGCATATAAAATATCATCGTTAGCGGATTTAAGGTCTTTATATCACTCTTTGGATACGGAAGAGCGTAATAGATCCATTTTGCAATTAGCGCAGCAAAAAAATTCAGATTCAGTAAGGGAGTTAATCCACGTTTTTAATGAATGTGAGTGGCGAGAAACTAAATTTCAAGTTATTAAGGCTTTAGCTATTCATCCTGATTTGCGTTGTTTAGAATTTCTATTTGAGCAAGCCAAGCAAAGTACAGATTTGCCATTAGCAGAGGCTGCTATTGAGTCATTAGGTGAAAGTAAAAGTGTAGAAGCTTCACAATTTTTAATTTCTTTGTATGTGAATGGGCACGAGTCATTGAAGCCCGCTAGCGCT
Organism: Pseudobdellovibrio sp.; assembly: GCA_046291245.1. Taxonomy (GTDB): domain Bacteria; phylum Bdellovibrionota; class Bdellovibrionia; order Bdellovibrionales; family Bdellovibrionaceae; genus Pseudobdellovibrio. The sequence continues at coordinate 2,813 of JBKBTW010000083.1, forward strand.
TTGGCTTTAGGAAAACTTTCTAATCGCAAGCTGCTTGCAACATTTATTGATGACCTTAAGCTAGCCTATGGAAAACAACAAACATTATTGGTAAAAAGCTTGGTTTTAACCTTGGGCGAATTAAAAGCTCAAAATGCTGTAGCTGATTTGGTTGTGATTGCAAAAAATAAAATTTACCGTGATTTGTCACTAAGTGCTTTAGTTTCCTTAGGGAAAATTTCTAAAGATATAAATATCTTTGATTCTCTAGAGATGTATTTTAAAAATGATTCCTTTGAGTATCAAATTTTTCAAAATGCAAAAGGGCAATGTCAGTTCAGATCTGGTTGGAAGTTAGAGGATTACTTAAATAAAATACTCACTCAAGATGTTTATCATCAGGCTCTGTATTTAGAGTTTAATGCGTATCCTGCAAAAGATGTTAAAGTTGTCTTAGATATTTTAAAAGATGAGTCAAGATACGATTTACTTTTTAAGGTTCTTGCAAAGCTTGAGCATAGAGAAGCTCGTGAGTGGTTCATTGAATACAGTCAGAATATGGATTCTCAATATAATTTTCATTTTTTTTCAAGCATTAGTGAACAATCTTATTCTGTGATTGATGCTAAATCCTTGGATAATTATTTTTTGTCTTTTGATATCTCTAATGAAGTAAATGCTGATTTGTATGTAAAATGCTATTTGAATGTAGATCCAAAATTTGAAGTTGGGTTGAATTGTCTTTTGAAGAGTAAGCATTTTAGTGATTTAGAAAGTGATAAACACATTCACCTGATTAATTCACTTTATAAATACACTTTAACCCTCTACCCAGATCAAAAAAAATACTTAGCTGTTTGTAAAGCTTCTGAGAACTTTTTTTATGGAAATAATGAGCAAATGAATTCTAATCTGTTAGGTCGTTGGATCAGGTTCTTTTCTCAGTTAAAGCACAGCTCGTCCAAGTTAAATACATACTTACTCGATAAAGAAAAAACTGATTTAAAGTTAAATAAAAGTATTTGGTATTATTTTGAACTGAACGAAACAGATTTTTATTGTCAAAATTTTTACAAAAAAACAGATTTTACTTCTGTTGAGACTGTGCCTTTTTTAAAGATTCTTCTTAACACCAATCAAAATCCTTTTTTAAATAAAAAATTAGATCAGTTTTTTCAAGATTTAAAAAAAGATTTTAAAAATATTGATCATCAAGTTTTATTTCTAAAGCTTATTGCGAAGTTTAAGCCAAATAACTTTAAAGACTATGTCCTTGATCAATGTAAATCAAATGATTACTTAATCCAATTGAACGTCATACTTGCTATTAAAAGTTATGGTGACGAGGCTATGGCGGATTCACTTTCTGCGTTTTTAATTTCACAGTCCAAATCCATTTCTGGCAGGGCTTTAGATGCTATGCTAACTCTTCCAGGTAATCGAGCGAAACGCTTAGTTTTTGAATACCTTGCCCATAAATTGCCTGAGTTATCCTTTGTAGAAAAAATTGTAAGATCGTTTGTTAAGCCTGATAATGACACAGATTATTTTTATAAAAAAATAGAAGTCATTGTAAAAAGTTATGAACAAAAAAATGCCGATCCACAAATTACACAGTTATTAGTTAATTTTCGAGATGAGTTGGTGGCTCATTATAAAAGTTTCTCAAGTGCTAAGTTAAAACCTACAGAAGCAGATATTTTAGCTATAGACTTAGATATCGAGAAACTCATTCCATCATATGTGAATTTTGAAGAGTCTTCGAAGGCAGCTTTTAGATCTGCGGAATTGCCATTTAGACATCCTACTTTGTTTGATAGCTTTGTAGATAAATCAAGTATAGTCTTGGGCTACAGTAAAGCCATAGATATTATTTTAGAAAAGCAATTAGGACGTAAAATATTATTTCCACGGTTAGAGAGTAAAATTAATGAGTTTCAAAATGCAGTTTACTCTTTAACACTTAATGAAGACTACCCTCAAGGGGAAAAAGTTCTTACGCTGTTAAAGCTAGAGAAGTATTTCACCACACACAATTTTCCTGTTCATAAAATGAGTTTAATTGCTAAAGGAATTTTAAGTTCGAAAATTATTAATGAGCATTTTAAAATACTCGATGGTTTAAGAGCATGGGCTGTTATATTGCTTTTATTTGCTCGAGCAAACTCTGTCGTGACGAAGCCACTTATAGCCGTTGCAGATGACGACGCGCTTTGTGTAAGTTTAGCAAAAAAACTTATTTGGCTTCAGGACATACGCAACCCTATCGCTCATAGGCAAACAGTAGTTGAGTTTAAAGATTTGGAAAGTGTAAGGGCGGAAGTGTTTGAAATACTCAAACTTATCAATAAAGTTCTTTTTTAAGATATTTTAAACAAAACTCACCTTTAGTGAGTGTGAGCTCTGTTTTTTCTGACCTAATGCGTAACATAAGGTTTTAAAGTTTTAAAATCACCGTCATATGGGGTCGTTGTCGTGATATCTAAGATAGACATAATAAAAGGGTAGATATCAATATTTTTAAATGGGGCTAAAGTTGTCTTAGGTTTAATATTCGGACCAATGGCAATGAATAAACCTCGCATTTCAGGGTTGTCGTAATGCCACCCATGGGTACCTTTATTCAGGCGGGGTGGTTGGTCATTTAATCTTTGATCGATTATATAATAAGGCATATCAGCGATCATCACGATATCACCTATGCGGTCAGGATGATCAAGTTTGAGTTCTGTAGGGGTTTCTCCCTTGAGATAAACTTTGTAATGATTCTCTTTTTGTTTTAATTGCAAATACGTATTTTTAATCATTGAAGCGTCATCACTGTAGAGCATTGTCACAGGTCCACGATCACTCAATGCGAAAGCATTAACATCTTTAGGGTTATCCAACAGTTCGTTGATGTAAATAACTTTATTTAAATCTGTATTTTGCATGCCGTGGTCTGAGACTAAAATAAGATTAACTTTCAAAGAACTTGATTTAATATAATTCCACAAGCGACCGATTTCATTATCAGTTTCCATTATAGCATTTTTAACCTCTGTTGAGTCTGGTCCGAAATAATGGCCAGCAGAGTCCACTACGGGAGTGTATAAAGTGATCAGATGAGGCCTTTTTTTATCAGGGAGTTTTAACCACTCGATAGTTTTAGAAACTTTTTCGTTCAATTTGATGCTATCACTGTAATTGATGTAACAAGTAGGGTCCATTTGATTAACATGGGCTTCAGAACCCACCCAATGATATGTGTGAGCAATCAGATTGTTTTTCTCTACAACATTCCAGATGGGCATACCATCATACCATGATCCATCTCTTGATGTTGAGATGTCGGCCATGCTGTAATATTTTTTACGGGCTTTATCATAAAACTTGTTGCTCACGATGCCGTGATGTCCTGGAACTCGGCCTGTAGCGATACTGTAGTGATTTGGAAACGTATGGCTTGGAAAACTAGGAATTAATCCAGTGGAGTATAAACCATTTTGACTCAGCATCTTTAAATATTTCGGATTATATTTTTTTATATAATCCGCTCTAAAGCCATCAATAGAGAGCATGATAACTATGGGTTTGTTGATTTGAGCAGGATCGTTCTCTCGATCTTGACAAATAAATTCAGGAAGTCTTTGTGGTTGATGAGTCTGATTTTGGTCTGTTTTATCAGTTTTAAGTGCAGGCGGAAAATTTTGATCTTGAGCGGCTGCTTGTGGTGCTTTGTTGGAGCAAGAGTTAAGTATGATTGCGAGAAAAGCCACAGCGTAGAGCTTATATTGAGATAAAAACATTAAACATCCCCTCATGTTATCTGTCTTGATCTAGCCTTTGAAAGCAAGTCTTTATGTGTTTAAAGCTAGATTTGCTTAAGTGTTGCGTGTATCTGAAAATGTTTCAAGGTATGGGTGTATATGGACGAAATGCGTTAAGATGGCCTGCGAGGAAATGATTTTCATTTAAAGTTTTCTTTGAAGAAAAAATATAAAATTAATAGTCTACGTACGCGTAACTGCAGTATATTTAATTTTAATATATTACATATATAAATCTCAATATACTGCGTATATATAAAGTTAATATACTGCGTATATATAATTATAAAATAGGTTGTTGAAGCTCTGAATTTCCTAAATCCATAGCCATAGTGAGAGCTATTTTAGAAAAAATTAAAGCATGTTCAAAGCTGAGGGCTGGTGATATCACATCTTTCGGAGTATGGATGTATCTGAAAGACGAGTTGAATTTTGACTCTGTTGGAAACAAAGTTGAATAGCCGCGGCGATACCAAGAGGCATGATCACTGCAACCATAACCACAACGATCTTCTTCGATAGTGATATTTAAATATGTAGTGTTCATGGCTTTAAGGTAATCCCTAAGCCATGCGCTCGTAAAATCTGTCATGCTTGCTATTTTCATCGGCCCATCACCTGGAAACATAGTCATATCAAGTTGCAAAACAGCTATAATATTTTTATTTTCTCTTTTTGAAGTTTCAGCAATTTCTGATGAGCCAAGTAATCCTGATTCTTCTCCTGCATACCAATAAAATTCAATGGTTCTTTGCGGCTGTGGCTGTGTCGTGATTACGCGTAAGGCCTCTACTAATGAAGCTGAGCCTGAGGCATTGTCATCAGCACCTGGTGCAGCTCCGGAGCCGCCTCCACCAACGATAGAGTCTAAATGTCCACCAAGAACGATAATTTCATCGGGTCTTTCAGAGCCCGTGATGGTAAGCTTGATAGATTTTTGTTTTGTGGATTTGTGATTAATAGTTTCTAGAGTGATAGGGTAATTCGCTTGTTTGGAGATTTCTGTTAAAATATCCATAAAAGGTTGAATGTGCAGATTTGGGTCTGGCAATTTATTATATCTCGATTTAAAGGAAGTTAAAAATTCGACTGTAGATTTAATATTTTCAGCTTGCAAATCAGATAAAGCATTTGTGATTTGTTCGTTTTCAACAAGTGTGATTGGATTTACGACAGAGAGATTTATATTTCTTTTATTGTGAGATGCGAGACTTTGAATTTTATTTCTGATGATAGAGATATCATGAGGAATTTCTTCTAAAGCCTCATAGTTTCCACAGCGTCCTTGAGTATGGGCTAGCGCAGAAAGACGATTCTCAGCTTCTGCATTGACTATTGCGTAACCAACACCCACTTCTATGTCTTTATACATTACAGGAATTTGAGCATGTTGAAGCAGAGATAAGTCAGCTAAAATAGCTTTCATAGAAAGTGGATCATTATTTTGGCTGTGTGCGTTTAGGATCGGTGTTGAATTTAAAATAGTTAAAGCTAAAATTGTGGAAAATATTAAATTGTGACGAGTCGTATACTTCATAAAATCTAGAGTAAACAGAAACTTACACGATTTCACTGAAAAAACACTTAGTCTAGATAATAGTCTAGTTGATGTGTTTTTTCAGTTTTTGGGTTTTAAAGGCGAATGATTTTTTCAACTCTAAAATCTGAAGTGTAGTTTTTGACTTCTGGAGTTGAAAATTCAACAACGACTTTAAGTGCTTTGTATTGAGGGATGGCCTTTTTATAAACTTTTTTATTATTTCTTAAAAAAGTGATTTCTTTATTGTTTTCATCAAACCAGAATATTTTTAAGAAATTTAGCTCCGGAGTTTGAACTTCAATAAAATCTGCCTCAACAGCTAAATTATCGATCAGAGATATTCTGTTTAAAAACTTGAGCCACATGTTTTCTTGATCTACACTGCAAAAATGTTTCAGCATCATATTGCGCATTAAGCAGCTATTATGAGTAGGTCTGTAAGATTTTCTGCCGGAGCTATCATAGGTAGCAAAAGAAGCTGTTGTGTCTGGTGTGAAATTGTAATTTTGTGGATATGAGTAGATTGAGGCTGTTGCTAAAACATTATCGTTATCTGATTTATTTTCTTTAACATCTAAAGTATTTTGACCAGCTCTAACATTAACGTTATCTAAAATGTAAAAATTCCTGTCGTTATGGAAGTCTCCAGGAAGTTCCAACTTTTGTCCGTTGAGGTAAACATAAACGTCACTCGGGCTTGACCATCCAACAGTGCTAAGCTCTATACCCATAGTTTCATTAGGCTGTGTATTAAAACGTATAGAGTAGGGTTTGTTTGATAAATTTTGCCAAATGTAATCACTACTTAAAAGCTTAGCTGTATAAACATTATTATCAGTCTTCCAGTGTTGCCATTTGCTTGCAGAAGCTGATGCTGAGCTATTTGCGCCGGAATAAACAGAGCCTCCATCGTACTCTTCGCCAATATCGCCAAAGTTGTGTCCTAGTTCATGACGAAGAACAATCATTCCGCTGCGCTCAGATCGTGTTGATATAGCATAACGTCCACCTAAGCCCCCATAGTAATCGTCATTAGCGATCACGATAGGGTAATCAGTTTTAGGAGCCAGTCTCAATGCTGCTTCCAAAGCTCTTTCATTGGAAGGGAAAATAGATCTTTTTGAACCTTTTGGTGTTCTGTATAACCCAAAAGCTGTATTTATGGGTTCGCCGTCGCCTATGCCAGAAATTTTTGAGGCTACAAACACGGCATGAACTTTAAACAGAGGTAAATAGCTTGTGAACGTTTCATCTGAAAAAAGACTTTTTGTGATTCTTTCCGCATCGGAGAAGAATTTTTCTTTTTCGCTAAGCGTGTAGCCATCGCCTAGAATTGTTAAATTAATTCTATTTTGAGTTGGGCCTTGGTCGACAAGAGTTCTTACCTCTGTTGAGGTGGTATTCAAATAGCGGAAAGAGTTACTTTTTTTGCTATTTTGAAAAAAAGCAATATCTTGCTCTGATAAAGTGTCAGTTATTTCCTCGGTGTAAATAATGTGAGATGTTCCAGAAGAGCCCTCTGCGACGTAATAAGGAAGTGATCTTAAGATTTTTTGTGAGTGTATTGGTTTGTAGTTCGATTTATGAGACTCGATTTTTAGGGTAGTTGTCTGAGTGGAGTCTTTTTTTCTAGTGATTTTATAAATGTTTGATTGGGCATGGGCGCAAATTAAAAAAAACAAAACAAAAAGTATTGAGCGCATAAAAACTCCGTGTGTGTGAGGAATTATTAAAGCACATTTTATAAAATTTTGAAGGATCAAAGTATGACGGTGAGCGTCTATATAAAAAGAGCATGAAATATAGTTTACAAAAGAGTGAAAATTCGTTGTTCTATAAGAAATACATTTAATATTAAAAAGGGAGTTTTTATGTTAAAGGCAAATAAGAAAATTTTGGCTCGTCTAATTCTAGGGATGGGTTTGATGGTGTCTGCAGCTGCAGTTCAAGCTATGCCAACATTAGCCTATATTAAAAATAACAACCTTTATGTCGTGAACAATTTCAGAACGGGTGAAGCTAAAATGATAGCTCAAAAAGTTCAAGACTACAAAGTGGCAACAGGTTTAGTGGCTTATAGACAATCGAACACTCTGTTTTTAGTTAAAACTTATGATGTGAATAGCAGTTTATTAATAGCTCAAGATGTACAAAGTTATCAGTTGAATTCTGACATGCTGACTTATGCTCAAAAGGGGCGTTTAAGTGTTGTTTCTGATATTGCATCTGGCAACACAACGTCAATACCTGTCGAGCAGGACGTTCAAGACTATAAAACACCATAATTTTATAATAAATAAGGATTTATGATATGCTAAAACTATTAAGTTCATTATCAGTTGTATTGTTTTTTTGCAATTTGGCTTCAGCTCAAAATTTTTCTGCCTGTAAAAAAGATGATGATTGTATTTTAGTGCAATCAACAATGTGCAGAGAAATATTAGCTATAAACGAAAAAAAATATTCAGCTTGGGAAAAAGCTGATATGGAAAAAAAAGCAGAAAAATTGAATGCTGATGCTGACTGTAAAGAGACTAATGATAATCGTCTGGATATGAAAAACTACAATCCAAAATGTAAAGCTAAGGCTTGTACAGCGGTATATAAAATACAAGAGTAAGGTTAGTTTTTAAGATAATCTTAATCTTGTAATATTTTTAAAAAGGAAAGCTTTCAAATTTTTTAACAAGCTCAAGATCACATTCCCAGCTAGCTTTGCTTGCTGTAAATATATGAGCAATAAGTTTTAATTCTACAGTGGTATCTAGGCAGCCTGCGGGGATGGCAATAAGGCTTCCTTCATTTTGCGCTGAGGGGAGAGCAGACCCACAGTTTACGCAAAAACTTTTAACATGTCTTGTTTGAGGAAGGTTAAAGGTTCTGACATGATCTTGTCCTTTGTTCCATATAAGTTTGGCGTTGGTTGAAAATAAGTTTGCTGAATGTGCTGATCCTGTATCTTTTTGGCAGTATTTACAGTGACATAAGAAGAAACTTTCAAGTACCCCCTGAATTTTAAATTCAACTTGTCCGCAAAGCCGGCC
>JBKBTW010000084.1:0-11136 GCA_046291245.1 Pseudobdellovibrio sp.
ACTCCAGAACTTTTAGCGAAAGCCACAGCAATGGGAGCAAGAAGCACAGTTGTGGCTGCATCTGATAAAATCTGTGTGAGAAGTCCCGCTAAAATAAAGAATGTTAACATGATCATGATGGGGTCCCATTGTGAAATTAATCCAGAGAGTTTTTGTGCAAGCAAAGTTGCTAGACCCGTTTTTTCCATAGCGAGTCCTAAAGGGATTACTCCGGCAATCATAACAAAAATTTTGACTTCGATGGATTCATACGCTTTCCGAAGTGAGACACAATTTGTAAGCACCATCAATACAGCACCTGTAAGAAAGGCAATATGTGGAGCTAAAAGTTCGGTAGCTGCAACTAAAATAGACCCTAACATAATAGCTGCTGCTAGCTTTGCTTTTATGCGTTTTTTTGGCTGGAGATGGAGTGGAAACAACAAAAGAAAATTATGATTTTGGTTAACCTCATCTAATTGCTCTTCTTTTCCCCATAAGATAACAAGATCACCTTCTTTTAAACGAACATGTGAAATTTCATGGTAAATCCACTCATCTTTGCGCCACAAACCAATCGCAACAACACCCAAAGTTGTTAAAAAATCTATTTCGCTGATCGTTTTGCCGATAAAAGGTGAATGAGGAGCTATGATAGCTTGTACAATCATTAGCTCTTCTTCTTTATAGGGCGTTTCAAGGTTTGTTTTTATATTTTTTCCATATTTTTTTATTGTGCGCAGTGCGAGACCATTTTTTTCATCAACGGACACAAGCTCGTCAGGTGAGGTTTTAACTAAAAGGATATCTCCTTGTTGTAAACTGACTTTGTCATCGGAGGTAAATATTCGTCTTTCCCATCTTTTTACGCCAATGATTTCAAATCTTTTTGCAACTTCTAATTTAAAATCTGCAAGGCTCATGCCTATCCACTTTGAGTTTTCAGGAATCACAAGTTCAGTGAATACTTCATCGATTCGGAATTTTTCGTCATTGTGATCTTTGCCGGAAGTTTTAGGTAACAACCACAAAAGAAGTAAAATAAGAACAATGCCAGCACCGACGAGGAATGCGCCCAAAGGGGTCACTGAAAATAATTTTAGAGCAGGTTCACCAGAGCGCTTAATAATATTGTTAGCTAATAAAAAGGCTGGTGCTCCAATAAGAGTCATTGTTGTCCCTAGAGATGCCGCCGTAGCCATAGGAATTAATAAACGAGATGAGGGCATATCATGCTCTTTGCATATGCGCATGACGATGGGTAACATCATGGCTGTGATCATGAGATGGTGTGTGAAAGCCGATAAAATAGCTACTGTAACCATAATCACTAAGTTCGCTATCCACTGATTGCGTCCTGCGAGTTTTCCTACAGAGTTTCCGATAGCATCAGTTAATCCTGTGGCTGTTAATCCTGCGGAGAGAACAAAAACTGCTGAGACAATTAAAGCGGGCTCGCTGGCAAAACCAGAAAAAGCTTCTTTGGCATCCAGAATGCCCGTAATTGCGAGGGCCAAGATAATTAAGATCCCAATGACATCCACACTTAGTTTTTCACTGATAAAAAGATAAAGAGACACGGCTAAGATAACGAGGAATATAATCTGATTTAAATCCATTATGACCTTCCATAATAAGCGAGTAGCTACCACAAGTGTGTAAGAAGATTCTATTTTAGAGTCAATAGAAAGTCGGTTCGATATTCCGGTCTTTACGATTTTCGGATTTTCTTTAGAAAACAACGACTTGTCTCTTGACAGAAAAATTGCTTACAAAGCTAGCGAAGTGTAAATCAAAGGAGAGGTGCATGAAAATAAATAATAAAATAGGACTGTTCGTGTGTTTGTTGTCGGTTACGGGTTGTCTGAAAATTCAGAAAAAATTGAACGATTCTAATGAGACTTTAAACAATTATAATCAGGAGCAGAAAAATACTTTAAATATAAGTGAAAATTACAGAGATATTCGTGTATCTGATATACGACTAGAATATATTGGAAATCCTCACCAATCTAATCTCTACGATGTAAAACTATACTGGCCTAAAACAACATTTCAGGTCGCTTTTGTGATAAATGATCAGATCATCTATCAATCACAACAAAATCAATCTGAATATATTATTCAAAACCTGCAAGGAGGAGTTAAAAAATTATTACAAGTATCAATTTTAAATAGCGAAAACTCTCTCCTTGAGCGAGGCACCCTTGAAATAGTGGTGCCCCAGGATGTGAGTCTCTCGGGACAACTTAATTTACAAAAAGATATGAGTATTAATGCACAACGTGTGTTTATTGATGGAGCCCATATTTACACAGGAATATTTAACTTTGTTATACAAACCCAAGAGCTCATTATTGTAAAGGACACCACTATTCAAAGTTTTCCGTTAAATGCAAAAGCTTTAACTGGGCAAAATGGCCGAAGTGGTGGACTTATTAAAATTGTCACGCAAGCAGCACGAGGAGAAAGGTTAAAGTTTATATTGAATTCCGAGAGTGGTGGCGATGGCTTCGCTGCCTACAGAAAGCGATTAGATAATTCAAATCAAACGGAATCTTGCAATGGGCTCAATGGCGCTAATGCGGGCAAAGCCAGTGATTTATTTTTAAAGATATATGATGATCACTCGCAACTGCCAGTGATCTATGAATCTTATAAAGCCTTGGCAGGGTTAGCAGGACCAGCGTATAATAAGATACCTGTAGGATATCCTGCTGTTTTACATCCCATGTGGCATAAATGTGGAGAGTATGGACGTAATGGTGATGAGGCCGTAGATAATAAAGTGTGTATTGTTCGTTCAGAAGTTTCCGATGACTGTTTTAAAGATTAATTTAAATCATTAAAGTAAATTATTCTATAGCTGGAGGTAAGGTCTTATCGGCTTTAGCTCCGAGCTCTTTGAGTTTTTCAACTTGCGAGATGAGATTGCCACGTCCTTGAAACACTTTACTCATGATATCAGCATGAGATTTATTGACTGTGCTTAATCGATCACCAAGGGTTTCTAAGTCTTTAACAATGCCAGCAAATTTATCATAAAGCTCTCCGCCTCGTTTTGCGATTTCAAAAGCGTTTTTTTGCTGCCGATCTTGTTTCCAAAGGGATGAAACAGTTCGCAATGTCGCGAGTAAGGTCGTAGGACTTACAATAGCAATGTTTTTAGCCCAAGCTTGTTCAAATAAATCTGGTTTAAGTTTAAAAGCTAAAGCAAAAGCAGGTTCTAAAGGCATAAAGAGCATGACAAAATCAGGGGATATAATTTGCTCTGCAAGATGATATTTTTTCTCAGACAAACCATTAACATGACGTTTTAAAGATTCAACATGGGCAAGAGACTGCTGTTCACGCTCTTCTTCAGACTCGGCTGATGAGTAGGCTTCGTAAGCGGCAAGAGTAACTTTTGAGTCTACGATGAGGTGTTTCCCGTCAGGTAATTTAACAATGACATCAGGTCTTAGGATGCGTTCGTCTTCAGAGCTTTTAAGAGTTTCTTGTGTAAAGTACTCTTCTCCTTTACGTAGCCCTGAACGCTCCAAGATATTTTCCAAAATCAGCTCGCCCCAGTTACCTTGAGTTTTGTTCTCACCTTTAAGGGCTACAACCAAATTGTGGGCTTCTTTTGACATGGATTGGTTGAGTTCGATAAGTTTACTTATTTCACCGCGCAAATGCCCCCGCTCTGAACGCTCTTGAGAGTAGGTATCTTCTACCTTTTTTTCAAAATCTTTAATGCGTTCTTTAAGAGGGTCAAGAAGGTTTGAAAGTTGTTTTTGATTTTGATCACTAAATTTATTTGATTTTTCGTCGAAAATTTTTTGAGCTAAGTTTTCAAATTGCAGAGTCATTTTATTCTGATGCTCGTTAATGTTTTTTTGGTACTGTTCGGAAGTTTGCTTTTCCAAATCATATTTATTGCGCCAGATTTCAAGTTGAATTTTCATTTTCGAATAAACTATGAAACCTGCAAGCGCAGCACCAGCAATAAAACATACAATAGAGATTAAATAATTTATCATTTCAAGTCCTTGGTTCTTTTAAGTTCCTCTATGAGAAAAATACATAAAAATTTGTAAAAAGGCATCATCTAAATAGTGTTTCAAAAGTTAAAATAAAAGCAGAGCTCTATACGTAGAGCTTTTATCTGTCGAGGTTACTAAATCTTGCTCTAGAGCCCTCGGTTTAAAAATTTCTTCTAGTTTGCAGCATGATCAGCGAGAATACGCCTTGAGAACGATCTATTTTTAAGCTTTAACTTCAGTTCTGCATCAAAAACGGTATTATTTTGCTCTTAGTACAGGAGATCAAACGATCTATTTCATTGATAAAATATGAACTATTTCTTAGATTAGCTGCATGAATATTAAAAAAATAGCTTTAGGCGTTTCAGGTGTGTGTGCTGTTGTGATTGTCGTTTTCTTTTTACAGAGAGAGCAGCAATCTTCTTTAATGGTTTGTGACACTCAAGAGATCAAAGCTATTTGTCAGGAATGTACGTGTGAGCGAGGTAAACCTGTTCCTAGTGCTGGAAAAGCTGCATGTCCTGATGGTTCACAACCCATTTGTAAGGATGTTGTTAAGTGAGTACAGCCAAAGTTAAACCTTATAGTCAGTTGTCTGCGTGGATTTTAGCTGCGCGTCCTAAAACTTTATCAGCAGCGGTTGTTCCCATAGTTGCAACCATCGGATTAGTCAGGGTATCGACAGATCATTTAACTGGTGAACCTTACCCTATTAAATGGTGGATTATTATTTGTGCGCTGTTAGCCAGCTTTTGTATTCAAATTGGAACTAACTTTGTTAATGATGCTATGGATTTTAAAAAGGGTGCTGACAACGAAAAACGCACCGGACCTATGCGTGTGACACAGCAGGGTTATTTTTCATTTAAACAAGTCATGATAATGGCGACAGCCTTTTTTGTTTTAGCCATTATTTTGGGATTACCGTTGGTCGCACATGGTGGATGGCCAATAGTCATTATAGGATTATTATCCGTAGCTATGGGGTATGCCTACACATCAGGCCCGATTCCTTTAGCTTACTATGGTTTGGGCGATTTATTTGTTATTATATTTTTTGGCTTAGTTGCAGTTGGTGGAATGTATTACCTTTTAACAGGTCAATACAGCATGGACGCAGCAGTTCTAGGTTTACAGATCGGTTTTTTAAGTACTGTGTTAATTGCAATTAATAATCTAAGAGATATTCACACGGATAAAGAAGTAAATAAAAAAACACTGGCGGTTCGATTGGGTGTTACAGGCGCTAAGATTTGGATAGGCTTTTTAGTTATTGCGCCATTTTTAATGGGTTATTACTGGCTCTATCAAAAGCAGTACTGGTTGTATATCATACCTACGCTGTCATTGCCTTTGGGTTTATCGGTCATCAAAAAAATCATAAGATCTGAGCCCTCGGCGGAGTACAATAGGTATTTAGCTCGCGCATCTGCTTACGCTTTGATTTTTAGTGTTGGTTTTTTAATTGGTTCGTTTGTTAAGTGGAGTGGACATTTGTAGTTTAGCTGGTGAGTTTAAGATGAATATGAATACAGAAAATTATCAAATTTGGTTTTATTATTACACTCTTAAACGCAAACAAAAACCTAATGCCCAAACCGCAAGTTTAAATCATTCTGGCGCACTTTTAAAAATAGAGAATGAGTTGGGTCATGTTGGGTATGCAGATATTTGCCCTTGGCCCAGTCTTTTCGATAAATCCTTAGATGAAGAAATTAAAACTCAAGGTGTTCTGTACAGGCGTGCTTTTTCTTTAGCACTGAAGGATCTAGAAGCAAGAAAAAATAAAATCAAACTTGTTACTGAAGATGTGATACTGAATAATATTTTAATAGCAGATTATCATGTTCTGATGAGTGGAAGTGATTATTCTGAGCATGGAATTGACTCTGCGCTCACTTCAGAAAAAGTCCAACAAGGTTTATACACTGAATCTATCGTTAAAATTAAAGGAGATCGTGATATTCATGCGCTTGCGCAGTTTTTAAAAACTTATGCACCTTGTTTTAAAAAAGTAAGACTGGATTTTAATTTTGCACTTAATGAAAATCAGTTTGAGCAGTTTTTAGGTTTATTACCGCAAGAAACTCTTAAAAAAATTCAATATATTGAAGATCCTTTTCAGTTTGATGAAGTCTTATGGAAAAAGTATAACAACAAAGTCAAATTGGCCTTAGACTGGAGAAGCTCTCCAAATCAGACATGGCGTTATTTAATCCAGAAGCCTTCAAGGGAAGAGGTCGATGAGTTTGTAAGTTCCACACTGACTTCGGCTATGGAGCATCCTGTGGGTTTAGTGCATGGATTAGCTTATGCTCAGATGTATCCTGTAAATATTCATGGTTTTGCTGTTTTACATTTAATGGAAGACACTGAGTTTCATCCGTATTTTGAACAAAGAGAAGATGGCCATTTAATTTATAAGAGTGATGGCTACGGGATTGGTTTTGAAAGTGTGCTTTCAAAATTAAATTGGACGCCCTTTGTTGATTTAGAAAAAACTCAGCCTAATATGGCGCTTGTGAATCCACGTGCGCTCGCTCAAGAGAGAGAACATATTTTTGAAATTAAAAAACAATTTACGGAAAAAATAGCAGCAAAAGATTATTTTTTAATTCCCAGCAGCGGGAGTACAAAAAAAGAAAATGAATCAGTTAAGGTTATAGCTTTATCTAAACAGGCATTGGTGAACTCGGCCAAAAGAGTGAACTCAGAGTTTATTTTAAATGATGCCGAAACGGTTTGGGGCTGCTTGCTGCCACAATTTCATGTGGGTGGTTTAGGTATTACTTTAAGAGCTAAACTTGCCAACAGCACATGTGTGTATGGCGAGTGGGGTTGCGAGATTACAGACTGGCTTAAATCTCATAAAGTGACGCATTTGTCTTTAGTGCCCACTCAAGTTTATGAAATAGTTCAAAATAAATGGCTTGCTCCTGAAAGTTTAAAAGTTGTTTTTGTCGGTGGAGCAGCTTTAAACAGTGAGCTTGCTAAAGAGGCTCAAAATTTAGGTTGGCCGATTATTCAAACTTTTGGAATGACAGAAACAGCTTCAATGATAGCTGTTAAAAAAGATTGGGCATCGGATTATTTTACACCTTTGAAAGGTGTAAAAGTTTCTTCGCAGGATCAAAATTTGATCATTAAATCCGATTCTAATGCGCATTATATTTTAAAGTTAAATTTAATAACCAAAACTTTAGAGTACGAAGAAATCACTGAGTGGTTAAGATCTCAAGATCAGGTCGAGATACGGGATGATCAATTTAAATTTCTTCAAAGAGAATCTGAGTTTGTAAAAGTTAAAGGCGAAGGTGTTTCATTGATCGAACTGCGTGATAAACTGCAAGCTGTTTTGATGCGAAAAAATATGTCATCGCTTTCCGTTTTATTGTGTGATTTTCAGGATGAAAGAGATGGGACTCAATTAAGATTTATCGTAAATGAGAAAATCAAGATTTCACCCGATGAGGTTGAGTCTGTTCGAGAGGCTTTCAATAATGAGGTAAGGCCCTATGAGAGAGTTAAACATTATCATAGAGTTGAGCAAATACCCGTGACTGAGTTGGGAAAAATTAAGTATAATGTTTTGAGAAGTTATGTTCTGGCAGCTTCAGAAAAAACAGAGAGTGTTTATGTTAAAAAAATATGATCCTAAATTTTCTAAAGGCAGTTTGTTTATTTGTACTAAATGCGGAAAAGATTTTTCAAAATCTGATAGCGAACGTGCAGAAGATTTAAAAAAAGATCTTCGCTCTGAATTAAAAGAGTTTGATGCTCATAAAAAAATTCGTGTGATGGTGAGTGGCTGTTTAGGTGTATGCATTAAAGACGAACAAGCTTTTGCTTATTATCCAAATGATGGCCGGGAAGGTAATGCAGAAGTTTACACGACCACATCGGATTATAAAGAATCAAAACAAGATATATTGGATTTTATCAAATCTAAGGTTACATAATATTAATACAGCACGCATATATAAAACTTAATATGCTATGTATATATTATCTAAAAGTATTAAACTGCTTTCGAGGGATCTGTTTCTCTCCATCGGGCGTTGAACATCTCAAAAATACTGGGTTTAAATCTTTCATCAGTTAAATAACAAGAATCTTCAGAAATATACTGCAAATCAAAGAAAATATGCGAAAATTTATACTCAAGCGCAGATTGAATCGTTGCGTGTTCTGTTTTTGCATAGCTTTCGATAATTGAAGAATTATCAGGGTTTTTTCGAGTTTTAAAAGTTATATATCCACTCGGTATTTTTAATAAGAAAACATCTACAGCTCGATCAGTTGAAAGTGTGTCCTTAAGAGTATCAATATATTTACTCTCAGTTGAGGTATGTAAAATAAATTCTATGATTTCTTTTACATTAAGGCTAATATTAGTTTTGTATTTGAGAAAAAAATTATTTTTATTTAAAGTTATTAAGCTTTTTAAAAATATTGCAATACGCTCTTTATGAAGTAATTTTTTGATAATTTTTTTATTTTCCAAATGAGTAAGATGTTCTATCTTTGAACGATCAGAGTCATCAAGATTAAGGTGTATAAAAGGATTGTTTCTATATTCTTCAGAAGAAGTGAGATTAAACCTTTCTAATGATGGCATATTTATTTGAAAAAGTGATGAGACAAGCTGTTTATCATTCTTACGATATATAGAATCTACTGGTATAAAGCCAACTCTCAAAAGTATATGAGAGTATTTATATCTAACAGCATCAGCTAATTCTGTATGGAATTCTATTTTATCCTTATAAGTGTATTGTTCATCATGCATTAAAATAAAACTCACGTATCCTATGTCTTGTACTTGCACATAAATATTAATCTTTTTATTTTGCAAATTATTTATAGAAAGTTCTGAAAAACATATCTCATCTTCAAGTAAATTGTGCTGAGTTAAATAGACAACTATATCTTCAATTTTTAATTCTTTCGGAACTTTACATTTATATTTTTGAGGAACCAAATCAAAACTTTCAATGTCTTTAGTGTCTACAACAAACTGGTTTATCCATTTTGATAATTCATTGTTCATTTTTGTCTCCGTAGTGATAAAATATTTAAAATAATTTATCGATTAAATACTTTCGATATATAGAATCGTTTATCCTGTTTGTATCAAGTTTATGTATTATTTCTTCTGGTTCTATACGGTTAATATTTTCCAGTGGAACTCCTTCAGGTCTAAAAACAGCTTCTAGTGCACCACCTTTTGTGGTTGTTATAACGCCATCCACAGTAATTCTACCAGCAGGAGCACTTCTGATAATAAAATCACCCTTACCTGTATATTTTGCTACTTGTATAAAATCATACGGATAAGTATGGCCACCCACTGCATCAATGTAGTCTCTGGGGCTAAGTAATAACAGCTCTTTTTGAGTGGCCCAAAACTCTGGAATATTACTTCCTTCTAAGATCTTACTCTTTCCTTCTTGACCTAGTCGAAACACTTTTACCTCTCCTGATTTTACTTTACTATAAAGTTCAAGAGCTTCCACGCTAAATTCTTGCCTTATTTTACCGCCATGAGACGAAAGCTCTATTTTGTGGGTTTCATGAATAAGCTCTGTAAACTTACTCACATCTTGTGGCCTAGTTTCGAGAACTTCTTTGATGACGTGAGGTGCTTTTTTGTAGGCTTCGCGATAACTGCTTTGGGCTAAGACCCTACCTTTAGCGAGTATTTTTTGTGACTGATATACGCTTTTAGTTGTAAAGGCTCTGAGCTTGCCAATGGCTTTGGTTTTACTTAAGACAGAGAGACCTTTTGATATTTTATTTCCAAATCCTAGTGATACGATTCCTACAACGGCAAATGTTCGTTCTATATCTGACAACTCGTCGCCTGTAATCATGTTTTTACCAGAAAAGGCCTCGTAAACAGAGCGCACTGTGCCCGTTACAGGATCTAGTCCTACTGCTATATCTGCAAAAGAGCGGGCATACGAAAGATAAGCTTCCGCTTCATCGTGATAACCGCTCGAGTAAGCTTCGTCAGCAGCCTGATTGAGCATTAACCCCTGTTGTTTTGAGTAGCGTTTAACTTCTTCAAAAGAAAATGTGCTGTTAAGGACTTGTCTATTGAGTTTGAGTCGCGATGAAAATCTTTCATCTTGTGTTTTATATTTATAGGAATCTTCGTAAGGATTAAAGGATGTAGAGGTAAGATTTTTATGAAAATTATAAAAATCTTTATATATTTTTTCCTGAATCTCACGATTTTTTTGATTAATTTCTGCGTGTTGGGCAACAAGAGCATCTACCTCATTTTTTAAAGTATTAATACTTTGCTGAGTTTCTCCAGCAAGCATCATACCGAGTATGTATTTTTCAGCAGCAGTTAAAAAAGCTGCTTTAAGTGATGTTAAACCCGACAAATCTCCACCACTCAAAGGAGGTGGATTGTTTTTGTCCTCAGACGGAGTATTAGCATCAGGTTGATTACTTTCTTCTTGAGATGGAGCTTGTGAGGGCTGCTGTGTTTTAGGTTTCGGCTGCGCTGGTATATTTAGGGAGGAGGAGTATTCTGGAGTTTCTACATCCTTAGATCCTGCTTCTCCGTCCATGACGGCGCGGTCTCTTATAATTTTATATTTTGGAACTCCTTCAACTGTAATATATTTCTCAACTAACAAGAGATTGTTATCCGCTGTAAGAACGTAGGCAAGATCACTTAAATCTTGCACCTGTTTAAATTCAAACGAAGTGGAGTCTCCGTTGTTAATTTGTTTTGTAGGGATGTAATACATTTCAGGGATAAATGGCAATGCATCATTTACCCAATCTACATCACTATTACCAGAGAAGTAATATTTTCCGATTGCAAAAGATGTTGCATGATTGAAAAATATTAAAAGTGATAAAAGTATTTTAAATACGTTTTTCATAAAATTATAACGAATTCAACTCCGCCTGAAGAGATCTTTGTTTAGTTTCTTCTATTACAAGGTCAGCTTTTTTAGAAACAATTTTGTTCTCAATTTGGATTAGAGTTCTTTGTAAAAAATTAATATAAAATGAGAGTGTAGAGTCGCTCATTTGTGAAAATATTTTCAACATTCTTTCTCTATATTCTTGATCAGTTTTTTCTGCTGTATTTACAAAAACTTCGTTA
>JBKBTW010000085.1:0-10954 GCA_046291245.1 Pseudobdellovibrio sp.
GTTTTTTCTTTTTCTTTTTTTAACTCTTTTAAACTTGGCCACTTCCAACCAGAAAACAAAGACGCTTTATCAAAGTTTTTCCAAAAAGCGGCTAGTTTTTCAATTGGTCTTTCTGCAGCTTC
Source organism: Pseudobdellovibrio sp. (assembly GCA_046291245.1). Taxonomy (GTDB): domain Bacteria; phylum Bdellovibrionota; class Bdellovibrionia; order Bdellovibrionales; family Bdellovibrionaceae; genus Pseudobdellovibrio. Next base: position 123 of record JBKBTW010000085.1, read on the forward strand.
TTGAATACTGAACTCAAAATAGAATACGAACAACACTAATGAAACTGTCCATAAAAATATTTGCGCCCCGATAGTGTTTAGAAGTTTCACAAAAGCGGTTGCTAAACCTAAGCCAACCAACCCTCCTGGATAGATTTGATTTTGAAAAAGTTTAGTTTGCGGAAAATAAATAGTGGCAAGTGCCGCAGAGAACACTACCAAAGCTATAGCGAGCAAATGACGAGCATCTTTGAACCTAACACTCTCTCCGCGGAAGCTTTGTATAGCCGCATGAAAAACTCCTGCTATACCGACCCAAGACATCACTCCAAAAGCTTGATAAATCAAATCTGCTAAAAAACTTCCGAGAATACCACAATAGTTGAGGGTCACTAAACCTTGTCCCGTTGAATTTAACGAAGGGTCTTTTGGATTATAGCTCATCAAAGCTAAAGCTAAAAATAATCCTAAACCTAAAAAACCTATAGCGCGCACATCTTGTTGAAATCGTTTAAAAAATGAACTCATATAGGTAGTGTAAATTCTATAAGGCATTACATCAAAAGAGATAGGGTCTAGCTCTTGTGATCTACACAAAAGGCTGGTAAAAGGATTTTTCGTGCAAAAGGAAAAAACTTGGATTTAGCTCAAATCAAACAACATTATGATTTATCTCCAGAATTAAAAATAAATGAAATTTTTTACTCTATTCAGGGTGAAACGAGCTATGCTGGACTTCCTACAGTCTTTATTAGAACAACTGGCTGTAACTTAAGATGTACATATTGCGACACAACATACTCTTACTACGAAGGCGAGTTTTTATCTTTTGAGAAAATTTTATCAACTCTTCATGAACATGGAGCTGAGTATGTATGTATTACAGGTGGAGAACCTCTTCTTCAAAAAGATATCCACAAACTCATCCACATTTTATGTGAACAAGGTTTTAAAGTTTCATTAGAAACAAGTGGCTCTAAATCAATTAAACCTGTTGATCCTCGCGTCAAAGTCATTTTAGACGTTAAAACTCCTGATAGCGGAGCAGCAAATAGTTTTTTAATGGAGAATATTGAATATTCTACACCGAGCACGGAGTACAAATTCGTTATTTGTAGCGAAAATGACTTTGAGTGGTCAGAAAATTTTTGCCGTCAACATGATTTATCAAAAAAATTTACAGTATTATTCAGTCCATCACACGCGCAAGTGTCTGAACGCTGGTTGGCGGAAAGAATTTTACAAAAAAAGTTAAAAGTTAGGTTGCATTTGCAGCAACATAAGTATATTTGGTTACCCACAACTCGCGGTGTTTAGAAAAACACCACATTGAAACGAAACATTAACTGGAAACCATCTCATAAATAAGCAGGTGCCGGGGATAATGCTTTAATAATAAGGAAAAAGCTTAAATTATGCTTAATCCTTATTGTATCCCAAATTAGTGCAATTCTTGTTTATGAGATGGTTTCTATAACAAGATATTTAAAAAATATCTTAAGTAATTATGAAAGAGGGAGTTCCATGACACCTAATCTGAACAATTCGGAAAATCTTTTTGTAGCAAACCTTCAACAAGTTAGCTTAGAAAAACTAGTTAAAAGCAAATTAGAAGTGTTATTCCAACAACAAAAAGAAGCTCAAGTTGAGTTAAACGGTTTATACAATATCGTTTTAGAACAAGTTGAAAGACCTCTTATCGAGCTAGCTCTTAAAGCATACAATGGTAACCAAGTTAAAACTGCTTTAATGTTAGGTATCAACAGAAACACTCTTAAGAAAAAAATCGATAACTACAAATTAAAACCTAAAAAAGGTGCAGCAGCTAATCAAATCAATCCAGCTGTAGCTCCACAAACTATCGAATCAAATCCTGTTCTTACTCAATAATTGAACAGCCATCAGTTTTAAAATACTGATGAAAAATTGATGCAAAATAATAAACAGGGCAGTAGAAATATTGCCCTGTGTTTTTTTGATATTTAGAAAGATTTTATCACCATTTTCTGATATATCTTATTTGGTTAATAACTCATCTTTAAGAGGGGAAATTAAAGATTATGCAGTTAAATCAAAACTCTCAGCCAAAATTCAACGGAGCTAAAATTCCTCCTCAACATATTGAGGCAGAGATTTCTGTTTTAGGTGGATTAATGTTAGATAGCGAAGCCTTTGACCAGGTCGCTGATATCATTGAAATTGCCGATTTTTACAACCCTGCACATCAGGTTATCTATCAAACGATTCTTGAGCTTCACCAAAAAGCTCAACCCATTGATCTTGTTACTGTTACCAATCATTTAATTAAAAAAAATGAACTCGATCAAATTGGTGGCTCTGGATATTTATTAAGTCTACTCGAAAAAGTCGTTTCCGCAGCCAATATCGATACACATGCGCGCATTATTAAAGAAAAATCTTTACTTCGTAAACTGATTGCGACATCTACTGCTTTAATTGAAAAATCTTACAGCAACGACTTTGGCGAGGTTGAATCCCTCATTGATTTTGCTGAAAGTGAAATCCTTAAAGTAGGGGAGCAAAAAACAAATAACGGTCTCGTAGGATCTACAGAGATCGTAACGGCTTCGATTAAAAAAATTGAAGAACTCTACCAGCGCAAAGCCGATGTGACGGGAGTTCCGAGCGGCTTCACTGATTTAGATAAAATGACAGCCGGCCTTCATGGAGGCGAGTTAGTTATTATTGCAGCTCGTCCGTCTATGGGTAAAACGGCATTCAGTCTAAATATAGCCAGTCATATTGCTTTGAGATCAAAAAAATCCATCGCCTACTTCTCGGTCGAGATGGGTAAAGAAGCTTTGATGATGCGTATCCTTGCCAGTGAGTCTAAAATTTCAATGGGTGAGTTGCGTAATGGTCGTATTCAAGATGCTTCATGGCCCAAGCTTATTCAAGCTGCCGGTTCGATCAGTGATTCTAAGTTATTTATCGACGACACTTCAGGTATTTCACCATTTGAGATCCGTGCACGCTGTCGACGTTTAAAAGCTCAACACGGGCTCGATTGCATCATGATCGATTATTTGCAGATTATGCAACTCAAACAACGTGTGGACAGCCGTGAACGTGAAGTTTCGGAAATATCACGAAGTCTTAAAGCTATTGCTAAAGAGCTGAATGTCCCTGTTATTGCCCTTGCTCAGTTAAACCGTGGGGTTGAGGGCCGTTCTGATCGTAGACCTATGTTATCTGATTTACGTGAATCTGGTTCTATCGAGCAAGATGCTGACGTTATCATGATGCTTTATCGTGACGATTACTATGACAAGGAAGATCCTGATAAACAAGGTCATGCAGAAGTCATTATCGGTAAACAAAGAAATGGTCCTACAGGAACTGTTAAACTGCGCTTTGACGCTAAAACAAATAAATTCAAAGATGCTGATCCTGAATCTATTTCTCCTTTACCACCACCACAAGCTCCACCGCCAATGCCTGGCCAATTCGGTAAACCGAAAAACTTCGCCCCAGGTGCTGGTTAGTTTATAAATCTAAAATTTTTTTGATATCATTTGGCAAAGGAGCTTCGACCTTTATGAGTTCTTTTGTTATTGGGTGTGGAAAATTCAGTTGAAAAGCGTGCAACATCAAGCGTGGAACATCGCTGCTTTTGCCACCGTAAATATTATCTCCTAAAATTGAGCGATAACTTTCTTGTAAATGTTGTCTGATCTGATGTGTTCGTCCTGTTTTAGGCGTACACTGTATAAAGTGATACATCTGATTGGATTGCAATATTTTAAAGTGCGTCTCTGCTAACCAACCGCCGCTTTTAACCGATATCATCCGTGTTTTTTTATGACCCATACCTTTTGCGGGAGCCATGTAGTTTTTTATAATCCACTCAGAGCCATTCTCGTTTAAAATATCACACTCTACTTTCTTACCTGGCTTTAACTCATTTGGTCTTGCTAAGCATACATAAACTTTTTCAACCTGGTGAGTTTTAAACATTTCTGTTAAAGGAGCATTGGCTTGTTTGGATTTACTTAATAAAAAGACACCTGAGGTTTCAAAATCTAATCGGTGATGTAAATATAAATGTCCTTTTAAATCAGGACGAACTTCCTCTAACAATGTTTGTACAGGTTTACGATCTTTATTAAAGGATACTTGCGAAAGAACCATCGCTGGTTTATTCACGCAGATAATATAATTGTCTTCAAATATAATTTGCATCCTAAAATAAATACTCTATTCCCAACAAATAGGTAGTTATTTTTTCTTCTAGAGATCTATTTGGTGGATTTTTAGTGCCATTTCCATGAAAGGTCGCTTGCATATTCATATAACTTAAAGATGCCTTAAAATTAATGTTATTGGTATATTGATAAGTTCCAAAGATATCAAACTGACTGAAATCATTTGAATCATAATCAGAGTTAACTGGTCGTTCTTTAAATTTATCAAAAAATAGAAATCTCACCTGGCTACCCAAAGCCACATCATTTTTCAAAGTGATTGGGAATTGTCCGCCAGCTGTCACACCCATACCTGTTAATGTATAAGAGTTAAATGCGGTAGGGACTGAATCAGACATTCTTACATCATGTGAAAAATATCCCAAAGACCCAAATATTTTAGGCCCCCAAAAATTACCATCAATTAAATATTTATAGCCAAAATCCAAATGAATTCTGTTAAGTGAATAGTTTAATTTACTCGGTGACGATCCTGTTAAATTATTCGGAGTATTAAACGTCCTTTGCTGTAAATCTAATGTGGCATAATATTCAGGAGTAATCCACAACTCTGTTGCAAAATTAAAAGTTAACGCTGCGGAATTATTTGCGTTAATATTTATGCCATTCATAAAAACAGAACTTTCTTTAAAATTAGATAATCCTGCCATTAAAGTTATTTTTCCATACTGAGGGATTGGAGCTGGCAACCACTCGACTGGATTATCTTCCCCCGGATAAGCATTGCTAACCGGAGATAATTCGGATGTGTATTTTAAATAATTTAAAGGAAGTAGTTTACTTCCAACAACTATGACTCCATTTTCTTTTTCTAAAGTGATTTCACCGTAACTGCTTTCTACGTCTACTTGATTGATCGTGATTTTACCCAAAATTTCTTTTTCAGTGCCTGTCATGAAATTTAATTTTGGGTGTCGATTAATCTTTAAAATTTGTGCCACTGTGATCATATCACCATTTTTTAAGCCTGAACGGCTGCCTATGTTCAAGGTCACTTTGTTGCCTCGACGACTCGTAATGATGCCACTGTACGGAATTTTACTTTTAATTTTACTGTAAAGATCACCTAAAGCAGAATTGACTCTGTCAACTTCAAACATTTCTCTATTTTCGTACTCTTCACGAATAAGCAATTTTCCGAAGTCCTGTGTATACAAGTTCATTTGAATTTTGATTCCTAAAGAACCTTTGCTAATGAATGCTGTGATGATCGCATCTGTTTCCAAACTGTCTAATAAAGCTTTTACTTTTTCTGGGTTTTCATCAAATTGCGCCAAAGACAAAGATTTATCGTTATTAAAGTAATCCACATAGGACCAGTTAACATCACTTTTTATGAGATTTTTAAGATAGATATTGGCTTTGTCACTGTATACACCATTCACATTGTCATAAATAGGTGCAGCACTTATTTTTTTTATGACCAAATTCTCATCTACTAAACTTATGTATTTGGTAGGTATAGTATTTTGCTGAGCTAAAGCCGACACACTCAATAGTGAATTTAAAATTAAAAAAATAAGTATTCTTATTACAAGCATAAACCTATTGTCTTACGAAACAACTAAAGCCGCAAAACTAATGTCAAATAAACAGTTCTTTGGACCAGTCACTGGCCCATATGACTTTGCACTAGGTTCATCAATCTTTCTCTACTCTTTGCAGGATGATAAGATAAAATAAATAACAAAGGATGACATCATGGATGAAATTAAATTTGTTCTTAAATGTTTTGTGTTTGCCTGTTTGATTATGGTTTTCTCTCAATCAAAGATCAATGGTGATACTCTTGAAAATAAAGCCTCTGTATTTTTACAATATTCTAGCACTGCTCAATGGGTCAGGGATGCTGCTGAAGGTGGAATTATTTTGATTCGCAAAAGCGTTGGTGTAACTCAAGATTTTTTAAATAATAAATTCGATTTGGATCTAAACTGGACGTCATCGAATCATGCAAAATTCAGAAGACCTATATATTCTCAAACAAAACCTCATCAACAGAAAAAGGCCCAACAGTTGGGGGAGAACACTGCTGAGCCTTCGCTGGAAAACGATATTAATGTAATAGAAGTTGAATAACTAATTCGTTATACTTACTTTTTGTGAATTGCCGTTAGATTGCTGTAATTGACCTTTTTTCAATTGCATGGCATAGAAGTTCGTTGAGTTATCGAAGCGTCCTACGCTATTGTTCATCTTCTTTAATGCACACTCAGCCATTGCCGTAGAGGCCATTAAACAACTCATTACAACCATTGTTAAAACTGACTTTTTCATAAGTGCTCCTTCTATATTTCTATATAAATAGTTTAAAAAACTAATTCTCTTCATAATTTATTTAATGCGAAGGAGGTGCCAAACTTGATTGATTTTTCAATGAAAAAAACCCCTGTGTTATTCAGGGGTTATATATATGTCTCGTTTTGATATTGTATAAAAGTTAGACGGCTGTTAAACCTAAACTGTTTAAATGCACAATAATGTCTAGTTCTCCGTTTTACCTGATCCAGTTGGAGTTTGCGTTGAAGGTGTTAAAACTTCGTCTCGCTGATTGGCAGCATTATCTTTAGAGTTTCCTAAGTTGACCTCTGGACGAGTTTTTTGGCAGTTCTTACAAACACTCACTTGAGTGCCTGGCGCTGCTCCACCTTCAAATAACACACCTGATTCATTCTCTTCAGGATTTTTTGCTGCTCCATCACCGTTAGGATCATTGCCTTCACCTGAAAACTCAGCGGCAACTCGTCCTTTAGGAAAACTGTCTGATGATTGCGCCCAGACCACAAGTGAAGATAAAGAAATAAAAGCTATAATTATTATTTGTATTTTCTTAATCATATACATCCCTATAGATATAATTCTTCAGTAGCTGGTGAAATAACATCTAGAAAATTATTAAACGTACTTACTATTTGTGAAGCTACATTAGCATTCTTGTCCATATCTTTTGGAGGTATCATATCTCCATTAGCTTTGTAAGTGAACTTAATAGATCCTAATCCGGGTCGTGTAATGACTTCAGGTTTACCAAAACGCTCTTCATAAGCTATTTGCACAACTTTTTTAGCTTGATCTGTCATTGTCTGAATACGGCCTTTTAAATCATAAGACATATTCAATTTTTGGCCATCGCTGTTTTCTGCATAAATCAAATTACCTTTAGAGTCATATTTAAACGTAGACGTCTTCGTTGCAATGGCTTTATTCTTCTCGTTTAAAATCGTTGTTCTGACAGCCGTTACTCTTTTTACACTTGTATCATATGTATAATCTAAACGAGCACTCGGTGTAATTTTGCTTTTTACTAGACCGTCTGCACTGTACTCATAATCAACACGGTTGCTGTTGTTTTTAATCACCACTGGTTTGCCAAATGTATCGTGATAAGTGATATCACGAACTGAGCCATTAACATTTGTTAAAATTCTCGACAAAACAACTTGTCCGTTTGAAAGCTGTTTGTGCCAAAATTCATATCTGTTTTTAGTGACTGTTTTTTTCCCACATACTTTTTCTGCGGTAGCCCAGTAATGAAATTTTGGATTTCCTTTAGAAAATTCATATTTATAAGATTCGGTGCATTTGTCACGATCTGTAAAAGCCATCACCCAGTCTTTTACGTTATCATATTTGATTGCAATATTTGTTTTATCAGGCCATGTTACTTTTGTTAAATTATGAAATTCGTTGTACTCATAAATGTAAGCATCTTTTTCTTTTTTAGCCCATGCATTTCTATTCCAAATTAAATCTTCTTGATGACTGTACTTATACTCTGTCATCAAACCATTTGGGCCCGTAATTCTTTGAACTTTTTTATTAGGGTAGTAGACAAAAGTTAATTTTCTAGAGTTATTATCAGAAACTTCCGTCAATTGATTGTTTTTGTATTCAAATTTCAAAAAATTTCCATTTTTATCATACATGTGAGTTAAACGTCCCGCTGGATCAAATCTTTGTGAACTTCCATCTGGTAGATTTCGCGTGTAGTGTGTTTTATTAAAAACAACATTTTCGACTTCTCTTCCGTTCGCCATATACTTTACATTTTCTTTTACAGATGATGTTGCGCCAAATTGTTTATTGTATTTTGAGCGCATATCTGTGTCTTCTACTAATTGACTTTGTAAGTTCTTCCAGTATTCAGCAGAAGATGAAGTAAAATTTTTAGAGGCTTTCATTTTTGTGATAATGCGGCTAACTACTGCATCAATTTCTTTTCTGGAAACTTCTTTGGATGAGTATATAATTTCTTGTCCATCTCCGCACTCAGAAATTTTAATGTTGCCCTCAGCAGTCGTTTCAAGCTTTGTTTCAAACTCCGAACACCAGCCAAAACCGAATATACCATTAAATAGTGTACGACTTTTATAAGCACGCAATACTCTCATGTTATATCCAGAACCTGGCACTTCTAAATCTATCCAAGAATTTGAATATCCTGCACTATTCATATCGACAAGTGCAAATGATTGCGTAGAAATTATTAACGTACTTGCTGCAAGAAGAACTTTCCATGTCTTCATCATTGTAAAAACCTCGTGTTTTTAAAAGAAAAATTTCACACTTTTATTGTAACAACTTTTTTGATAATGATTCCACCCAGTACTTGCAGTCCTAGCATAACGACGAGTAAGATCACGCCTAAAGTCGTGTTAAACATTGGCATCAAATAGGCCGGATCAACCAAATAAAAAACAACACCCATAACAAAAGGGATGCAAGAAACGATTATACCTTGCATAAGTCCTTGTGCAGTCATGGCAGATATTTTCTTTTCTAGTTTTTGACGTTCTCTAATTGTAGTTACAATTGTCTGAAATGTTTCGGACATATTGCCGCCAGTTTCTTTCAAAATATTAATTGAAGTTACAAACATTTGCACATCAGGACGCGGAATTCTCTCGCCTAAATCAGTTAATGCTTCTTCAAAACTCTGACCAAACTGTGTCTGAGTCAGGACTTGGCTAAACTCTGAACGAACTGGATTTCCCATAATTTCAACCACTCGTTGCATGGATTGTTGTGGATTTGAGCCCGATTTTACTCCATTGGCCAATATTGTGAGAGCATCTACCATTTGCTCAACAAACTGATTACAACGTCTTTCATAAAGAGTTTTATATATAATCGGAATTAACTGAAATCCTGCTATGCCAGCCGATGTACCCAAGAATAAACCTAACCCCGTATTTGGCCACACCAACATGAAAACTAAAAAACCAACACCTAAGCTTGATATGAGCATAAGTCTTATAACTTTTTTTTCATCTGCTTCGATACCAATCAATTTCATGTGAACCATAATATCTGATTTTTTCTTAGCACTGCTTGTATTCAATTTGTCTATGACTTTATCTGCATACATGTAAACGGCAAAAAAAATAGTTAAACCAAAAGCAGGAAAAACAAACCACTCATGTTTAAAAAGAGGACCAAATAATTTAGCTATTTCATCTATATCCACACAGTCCTCCTTTTACCCAACTTTTTTAGGTGGTGTCGTGTTACCTTGTGGAGTTGATGAAGGCTTAGCTGCTGCCGCGGCTTGTGCAGGCGCTTTAGGGGCTTCATTAGAGAAAATTTCCATTGGAATATTTCCACCTTTGTCTTTAATCTCTTGAACAAATGAAGGAACAGTACCAGTTGCTTGGAATTGGCCTATGATCTTTCTATTTTTATCATAACCAGTTTCCTTAAATCTAAAAATCTCAGCTAAAGTAATGATATCGCCTTGCATACCAACAACCTCTGTAATACTGATAATTTTACGACTTCCATCTGAAAGCCGCACAATTTGCACGATTAAATCTACAGCTCCTGCTATTTGCTCTCTGATCGCTCTTACGGGTAAGTCTAAACCAGACATCATTACAAGAGTTTCAAGCCTTGCGATACATTCACGAGGAGAGTTCGCATGGGTTGTTGTCATTGAGCCATCATGACCTGTATTCATGGCCTGTAACATATCCAAAGCTGCTCCATCACGTGTTTCTCCGACAACAATACGATCAGGGCGCATACGCAGTGCATTTTTAATCAAATCTCGAATCGTGACAGCATTCGTTCCTTCCATAGATGGTGGACGTGTTTCCAAACGTACCACATGCTCCTGTTGTAATTGAAGCTCGGCTGCATCTTCTACTGTAATGACACGCTCATGAGAGGGAATCCAAGACGAAATCATATTTAATAATGATGTTTTACCTGAGCCCGTACCACCACTGATCACCACATTATACCCATACTCTACTGAGATGCGCAGAAACTCTAACATATTTTTAGTGGCACTTCCGTACTCAACATACTTATCGGGATTAATACCACCTTTTTTAAACTTACGAATCGTAAGTGCTGGGCCATCAAGTGCTAATGGTTCAATAACAGCATTCACACGCGATCCATCTTTCAAGCGAGCATCAACATAAGGTGTAGCATTGTTAATTTGACGACCTAAGGGTGTAACAATTCGCTCAATGATTCGTCTTAAATGATCATTCGATGTAAATTTAATACCGCTTAACTGCACTTTACCGGATTTTTCCACAAATATCCTGTTTGCGCCATTCACCATAATCTCGGATATAGCTGGATCAGCTAACATATCTTCAAGTGGCCCTAGGCCTA
>JBKBTW010000086.1:0-10713 GCA_046291245.1 Pseudobdellovibrio sp.
CCAGTGATTCATTAAAACAACTTGGTCTTTTTCACTTGTGTTGTTATCAACATCTAACTTAGTAAAACGCGTTGTAAAGAAACCAAATGTGTTTTCATCTGTTTGAGGGTAGGCAACAGGCTTAAAATCAGCGCTTGCAATTGAATTCAATTTTACAAAAGAATATTGATAGATCTGAGATAAAGTTAAATCAGAAAAACTATTAAACTCACTTAAACAGTTAGGATCTGCTGTAAATGTTTTTTCATAGCGGATATTGATTTTATCTTTTTTAATTTGATAGTCCAAAAACTTGCTGTCAGATTCAGAGTAGCAACCACCGCTAAAAAGTTTTTCTAACTCAATTGGCAAAGTGTTTTGCTCAACAATTTTAATACCATTTAAATCTGGTTTAAAACTGTTGCGGCTGCTCCAGTTTAAATCTGTGTCTTGAGTTTCTTTTTGAGTGCAATCTCCATAACTGTCAGTCGCACATTTATATTGAATGTGCTCTACAGGAATTTCTAAAACAAGTTTTGAATTTGTTTGATTGTCTGCAAAACGAGTTTCACGATCAACTTCTACAACTTGCAAAGCCTTCTCTGTGAACTGGAATTTAACAAGTTTTTCATCACCTTGCCAGTAAGGGCGTGCACTTTCAGCTGTACGAGTTGAATTACCTGTAGTTGGTACATATAAGTACTCTTCAGATGTCGAGATTTCACTTTTAGTGTGAACTCGTTCTTTGTTTTCGTAGTCGTAATCTACTTTTTTTGTACAGCCTACAGCAACCATTACAGTCAGTAAAAGTGCTTTAAGGCCATGTGTTGATGTTTTTATCATAAGAGTCTCCCCTCTTTTTAAAACTTGTTGATGATTAGTATTCATAAGTAAGCCCTACACTTAACTCAGATGACTTTTCATCTAAAAAACTAATATTTGAATCTACACCATTTGATTTAAGAGCATTTCCACCGTTAGCTAGCTCTACATATACATTTAAAGGCTCAGTGATCTGATACCCTAAACTGATAGATGAATCGAACGTATATCTTTCGCTATCATTATAAGTTAACGCAGAGTAATAAGTCCCTGCGATATCGAAAGAGACTTTATCTGTCACATCAGCGCTGAACGTTAAACCTTGAGCTAAGTTATACTCTAAGTTGGGAGATCCGTTTGATTTAACATCGTACTCATGAAAGTTTCTAATTAAACTCAAAACCCCAGTTAAAGTAAAAGGTGCGATTTCATTTGTATTTTTATATGAGAGCACAGATCCTACACCGGCAGCAAATCGCAGTTTATCATTTAATTGTGATTTACGGCTTATAGGGGCATACATATCTAATCTATTAGACCAAGTAATCTCTGGTGTGATTTCTGCGGTCTTGTAAGTAGTTCTTAAACGTAAATCAGAGACCTTTGTTTCTTCAGCATGATCAAACTCTTGAGTGATCGATCCACGTAAAGATGATGTAAGCATCTGAGTCCATTTATAAGATGTTGAAAGTAAAAGTGCTGATGAAGAGCTATGGTTATAGTCTTTTCTGTCATGCATGTTTGATGTGTACGATAGATCGGCAACTAAACCCCATTTTTTTGCATCATCTTGAGCTTTTTCTTCGAGAGTAACTGCAGAGGTATTTGTTGAATCCTCTGTGTTAAGGCTTGGCTGCTGTGCAAGAGTAGATGTTGAACTAACTGCTTGCGAATATGCAGTTGAGGAGAGTAACAAACAGAAACCTACGGCCATAACGACACTCGATGAGTTACGAAGTACTCTCTTTTTGATTTCTGCGCAGTTTGACATTTGAGTCATTTATTCCCCTTAAAGTTTTATAACATTCAGAGCCAAAAAATCTGCCTCGGTAAGTGATTAGCAATTTGCTAACCAATTTTTGTCACATGAATTAAGCATAATAATGATAAAATCTCCACAAATACCCTAAAAATGGTGTCATAATTGCCTTGGTTCCAAAAACGCTTATAAAATTTCCATAGTAGGTAAATCGTTTGACACTGCGGATATCCCTAAGCAAGCATAAGTTGTGCCTACAAAAATCGAGAAAATTTTTCAATATGTTATTTACACTGATGGAGCTTGTTCTGGGAATCCTGGTCCTGGGGGGTGGGGAGCTGTAGTTGGAGCTTTAGTTTCACCTGATAAACTTTTATCTCCTCAGGCTTATGTTCTAGAGTTGGGAGCTCATGCTCCATCTACAACGAATAATCGCATGGAATTATTTGCTGTTCTTGAGTCTTTAAAATACATAAAAGATCAAAGTCAGCGAATTAAAAATAAGGATTTTAAAATTCAAATTTATACAGACTCTGTGTACGTTATTCGGGGAATTACTCAATGGGTTTTTGGCTGGAAAAAGAATAACTGGAAGAACTCATCAGGTGAAAATGTAGTGAATCAAGATATTTGGCAAGAACTTGATCAAGTAGTTCATTACCTTCAAATGCAGATACAAAATAAAATAAAATGGGATTATGTGCGTGGGCATAAAGGGACTCCAGGCAATGAGCGTTGTGATCAGATTGCCGTAGCTTTCTCGAAAAAAGAATATGTTTACTTGTATGAAGGACTCAATAGAGATTATCAATTTGATATAACGATGAGTCCTCCGACTGAGCCATTGCCTGAAAGTAACTGGAGTAAAACAACTGCAGATAAAAATAAAACTGTATGGTATGTAGTTCTTAAAAATGGAGTCATTGCTCGTTATAAAAGTTGGTCTGAGTGCGAGTCCGCTGTAAAAGGAGCTCCTGGTGTTAAATTTAAAAAAGTCAGCAGCGAGTCTGAGGAGCAGCAAGTTTTAAAGAGTTGGGGACGGTAGTTTTTTGAGCGGCCAATCGGATTTTTGCAAGGGTTTTAAGCCATGCTTTGCGCGAGCTTCATCGCATCTTGAATTATATGAGCCATTTTCGTAACTCGCTTGAAAGCTTCGACAAGGTGTTGGACGATGGGTGTAGATTTCGCAGCCGACACTTTGTCCTACTTTGCCTTTTAAGGCACAGCATTTAGGGTGATGTTTATTTTCGGTTCCTTTCATAACTCTATGTTCAGGGGTGGATTCTATCCAGTAATTGGAAGGGACAGGGTGTTGGGTATCTGTTTTTTCAGCTTCTCTCCAATAAAAAGAAACTCTAAAGCTTGCGCAGCAAGCCCCACATTTTTGACAAGGGTGAATCCATTCACTTTGCATCGTCTATAATTTTAAGCGTTTTTTTTGTCCTGTGTAAATTAGAAATCTTGATACTCTAGGTAAAAAAATAAACTTGATGGCTTTAATCACGAGATTTCAGTAGAATGGCCTAAAATTCAAGAAGAGGTTCATATGAAACTTAAAAGTAAGAGTTTAAGAACACTATCAATGGTCATCTTAAGCTTAGGGTTGTTATTTTCTGTATCTTCATTTGCAAAAATAAAAGTTGGTCTGGTTTTGGATAAAGGTGGCAAAGATGATAAATCTTTTAACTCCGCTGCTTATGAAGGATCTAAAAAAGCAGAAAAAGAGCTAGGAATTGAGCTTAAATATGTCGAAGCGACGGACAATAACTCTTTAGAGACTCTTCACCGAAATTTCGCCCAAAAAAAATATGACCTTATTATTGGTATTGGTTTCGCTCAAACAGATGCTATCAAAAAAGTATCTGCACTGTTCCCTCAAGCTAAGTTTGCAATAGTAGATGGTGAAGTTAATGCAGCCAATGTAAAATCTCTTCTTTTTGAAGAGCAGGAAGGCTCTTATTTAATGGGAGTAGTCGCAGCGATCAAATCTAAAACAGGTATTGTTGGTTTTATTGGTGGAATGGATATACCTTTAATTAGACGCTTTCAAATGGGTTATGAGGCAGGCGTAAAATCCATTAATCCTAAAGCAAAGGTTTTAACAAGTTATATCGGCGTAACCGGTGAAGCCTGGAACAACCCTGCTAAAGCTAAAGAGATTGCTTTATCACAAATATCACAAAAAGCTGATGTTATTTTTCATGCGGCGGGAGCTTCGGGGGCTGGATTGTTCGACGCAGCTGCTGATAAAAAGATTTATGCTATTGGTGTTGATTCTAATCAGAATTGGGTTAAGCCTGGGGTCGTGTTAACAAGTATGTTGAAAAAGGTTGATATAGCTGTATTTGAAACAATTAAGTCAGTTATTAATAATGATTTTAAATCAGGAGTCTATAGATTTAATCTAAAAGACGGTGGCGTAGATTGGGCTTTAGATCAGTACAATGAAAAACTTTGGCCACAAGGTGATAAACAAAAACTTGAATCCGTTAAGAAAAATATCATAGATCAAAAAATTAAAGTTCCAGATTATTATAAAACAAAAAAATAGTATTGGATTAAAATGATAGAGTTTAAGAGAATCAGTAAAAATTTTGGGGATTTCAGAGCTTTAAAAGATATAAACTTTATTATTGAAACTAACACCATTCACTCCATTATAGGGGAGAATGGTGCGGGTAAATCCACACTCATGAAAATCCTATCAGGAATAGAGCGAGCAACTTCTGGAGATTTGTATTTAAAAAGGCAGCTGTACAGCCCACACTCTGCACAAGATGCTTATAAGAATAAAATAGGATTAGTTCACCAGCACTTTCAGTTGGCCGACGAGTTGACAGGCTGGCAGCACTTGGAGTTGGTAGGTGATACTCAAAATATTTCTAAAAAACAGCTTAAAGATTTAGTGACTTTAACTCAGGAAAAATTTAAGTGGGACCTTCCTTTAGATAAAACGATAAAAGATTATAGTATAGGCGAACAACAGCGATTGGAAATCTTAAGAGTCCTGATTTTTGAACCAGAAATCATTATTTTTGATGAGCCAACAGCTGTTTTAAGCCCTGAAGAGATAGAGCAGTTTTTAGATTTTATGTTGGATTTAAAAAAACAAGGGCATACTTTGATTTTAATTTCACATAAACTAAAAGAAGTTAAAAAAGTTTCTGACAATATTACAATTTTACTTCATGGTGAAGTTGTTGGTCATTTTAAAAATGAATCTATATCTCTTGAGAGCATGGCTGAAAAAATGATTGGTCGAAAGCAAAAAGAAATAGATTTAGGATTGTTATCCAATCAAAGTACCTTAAAAACGTTGCTGACTTTAACTGAAGATGATTTAGAGATTAAGTGTGGAGAAATTTTAGGGATTGCTGGGGTTGATGGAAACGGACAAGAATCCTTTATGAAATCCCTAAAAAATACTTCTGAAAAGAAAAATCTTAATATAGGTGATATCTCGGAAGATAGATATCGTTACAGTATATATCCGTATAAAAGTATCGCTGAAAATTTTTTAATCAAACATCGTTATATTTTTACGGACTTTTTTGGTTTTTTAAAGACTAGTACTTTAAATAAAGTAGTTTATCAAGTCATGCAGGATTGGGATGTGCGGCCTTTAAATCCACATCAACTGATCGGAGAGTTGTCGGGTGGGAATCAACAAAAGTTTGTTATAGGCCGTGAGCTTTGGAATAAGCCGGATCTCATTTTAGCTGCGCATCCGAGTCGTGGTGTGGATATTGGTGCTCAAGAAAAAATTCATCAAGCTTTGATAGCAGAGCGTAATCAAAATAAGGCCGTTGTCTTACTTTCATCTGATTTGGACGAGGTTTTAAAACTATCTGATCGATTCGTCATTATGTATAAAAATAAAATTAAAGGGCCCTTCACGTGCGGAGAGCTTACACTAAGTGAAATCAGTCAGATAATGAATGGAGTTCTTTAATGCAGGCTTATGTAAAAGCAATACACTCCGTCAATATACATATAAAACGTTTTTTTAGAACTGCTGATTACTCAAGTGTGATTGGTTTTTTTATTGGAGTGGCATTAAGTTCTATTTTAGTTCTTCTTTTTAAAGAAAATCCATCTGAAGTTTTAAAAGTTTTAGGTGGTAGTTTCTTGCAGTCTAGATATGATATGGGGTTAACGCTATTTTATGCCACGTGTTTCGTGTTTTCTGGTTTTGCCTTTTCTCTGCCTTTTAAAGCGGGTCTATTTCATATTGGTGCTGAAGGACAGATTGTGTTTTCAGCTATGGTGGCAGCTGTATGTGGAAATATTTTGTTTCCTTATCTAGGAGGGGGAGTGTCTGGCATTGTCCTCATTTCTTTGTTCACTCTGATTTCAGGTGTTTTGTGTGCATGGGTTATTGCAGCCTTTAAAGTTTACAAACAAAGTCATGAGGTTGTTGTTGCTATAATGTTGAATTTTATTTATTCAGCCTTGGCAACTTACTTTGTGCTTCAGTTTTTTCAAAATCCTAACTCGCAAAATCCAGAAAGCTCTCTTATTCATGAGTCTTACCAAGTTTTTAAAAATGGTGTGTTGAAAAATTATTTTGACCAGTCGGCTGTAAGTGTATTTCTTTTAGTGGCCGTTATGAGCTGTTTTTTGATGTGGTGGTTTGAAAATAAAACTCGTGTTGGATTAGAAATAAAAGCCTACGGAGAAAACCCTGATGCTGCTAAAAGAATGGGGATCTCTTCTTTTAAGGTTAACTTTGTCGCTTTAGGCATAGCGGGAGCTTTTTCAGGGTTAATTGCTTTATCTGAGGTTTTGGGAAGTACATTTCAATATAAAGTGGGATTTTCTCCGTCATATGGATTTTTAGGAATAGTCGTTGCTTTATTGGCTCAGGGTAATCCAATTGGCATGCTTGTTTCAGGGTTCATTATGGCTGTTTTACATAAAGGTGCGTCTGATTTAGATTTGGAAACACAATTTTTAACACGAGATTTTTCAAAAGTACTGCAAGCCATTATTATTTTTTGTGTAGCTGGGGCTGTGTACATCAATCATCTTTTAAAAAAGAGAAAGAGGTAGTGTTGTGGATATGCTTTATGGATTATTACTAGCTCTTATTCCTGCAACTGTTAGAATGTCTTTGCCAATTTTATTTGCGAGTAGTGGTGGTTATTTTTCTGAAAAATCAGGTGTACCTCAAATAGCGCTTGAGGCTTATTTACTTACTGGGGCATTTAGTGCTGCGGCAACAGTGTATTTTTCTGGATCTTTAATTTTGGGTTATTTTGTAGCTGCAATAGTAGCTTTGAGTTTTTCACAGATTTTTAATATTTTGATTTTTATTTTTAAGGCCAATGCTATCGTTATAGGAACAGGGATGAACCTCTTAGCTATGGGTTTAATTCCATTAGTGAGTAAGATTCTTTTTGATTCTACAGGTTCAACACCTGTTATTTCAAATGGTGATTTTTTTTCAGATTATTCTTTGTACACAGCAAGTGTTGTCACTTTATTTATGCTGCTAGGTTGTTTCTGGTTGGCAGAAAAATCTAAATGGGGCTTGCAAATTAAATTTGCCGGTGAAAAATCTGATGCTCTTAGAAGTATAGGTGTATCGCCTACGGTAAGACGTTGGCAAGCTGTAAGTTTCTCGGCATTAGTGACGGGATTAGGTGGAGCTATTCTTTCAACTTATTTAGCGTCGGCTTATTCTCCGATGATGAGTGCAGGACGCGGATTTATAGCTTTAGCTGCTGTGATTTTTGCTGGATGGAGCTTGAAAAAATCCTGGATAGTAGTTTTGTTTTTTGGTTTAGCAGAAGCCTTGCAAATTCAGTTGCAAAACATGACCTTATCTTTTTATGATTTAGTTATTAAAATACCGAATGAGTTTATTCAAATGCTTCCTTATGTTGCTACATTAATAGCGTTGCTCATCTTACGCCATAAACAACTAGCACCTAAGGAGATTGGGCAGAATTTATGATTAATCCCTATAAAAATATTTTAAAATTTTTTTGTATCCATTTATCGATCGTTGTCTTGGTATCATCTGTATTTAGATTGTATTTTTTAACTCATGTTGATATGGCGAGCGTTTCGCTTTTGAAAAGTTTTTTGATAGCTATATTTTTTGATTTTGTTGTTGCTGTGTATACATTTTGGCCATTATTGTTGATGGTGCTCGTGTGTCCAATAAAATTTGGAAACTCAATGGCTTACAAGAAAGCTGTCACGTTAGGATTATTTTTTAGTTTATCTCTATTTTTATTTCTTCCTGCATCAGAGTATTTCTTTTATGAAGAATTTAAAGATAGATTTAATTTTATAGCTGTTGACTATCTCGTATACACAAATGAAGTTTTGCAAAATATATGGGAGTCATACCCTATAACAAAAATTCTTATAGGCTTATTTGTTTTAAGTATAAGTTTTACTTTATTGCTATATAAAAAAATTATCAAAGGTATTAATTTTACATTAAATTTTCAGAGTAAATTTTTTATTCTTATAGCGTATATTGGAGTGTTCGCAATCAATGTTTTTTTCGTGAGTGAGAGTAAGATTTTAGAATATACTAATACGAATGAAAGCTTACTAAGTAAGAACGGCTTACATGCATTATTTGCAGCTTACAGAAATAACGAAATAAATTATGACCAGTACTACACAAGACTATCACCAGAAAGTGCTTCTATTATTGTGCATAATGAAATGAAATCAAAAGATGTGAATACAAATATAGGCTCATCAAAAAAATCTGACGAGGATGAAGAGTCTATCGTGACCAATATAGTGAGTACAAGTCCATCTAAAAAATATAATGTCATCTTGGTCTTGATGGAGAGCTTATCTGCAAAATTTATGGGTT
Organism: Pseudobdellovibrio sp.; assembly: GCA_046291245.1. Classification (GTDB taxonomy): domain Bacteria; phylum Bdellovibrionota; class Bdellovibrionia; order Bdellovibrionales; family Bdellovibrionaceae; genus Pseudobdellovibrio. The sequence continues at coordinate 8,625 of JBKBTW010000086.1, forward strand.
TGTACGGTAGTCATGAAGGATTAACTCCAAACCTAGATAGTTTAGCTCAAAATGGAATTTATTTTGATAATATGTTTTCGACAGGTACGAGAACCGTCAGGGGAATCGAAGCAGTTATGTTGTCTATACCTCCAACACCAGGGCAATCCATCGTGAGAAGATTAGAAAGCGAAGGCTTGTTCAATATAGGAACTGTTTTTAAAAATAATAAATATGAGAATAAGTTTATTTACGGAGGAAGATCATTTTTTGATAATATGGGTCAGTTTTTTCGTGAGAATGGGTTTTCTGTTATAGATCAAAATGACTTTCAAAAAGATGAAGTTCATTTTGCAAATGCATGGGGTGTATCTGACGAAGACCTTTTAGATAAGGTTATTAAAGAGACAGATATTTCATTTAAGCAAAATAAAAATACATTTCAATTCGTATTAACAACATCTAATCATAGGCCGTATACTTACCCCGAGAATAAAATTGATATACCTTCAGGGTCAGGTAGATCTGGAGCAGTTAAGTATGCTGATTTTGCAATAGGTGAGTTTATCAAAAAAGCCCAAAAAAAACCGTGGTTTAATTCTACAGTTTTTGTATTTGTGAGTGATCATAATGCTTCTGTTGCGGGTGCTGATAATATACAGCCAGAAGACTATAGGATACCTTTTATTTTATATGCTCCTAAGTTAATAAAACCTAAAAAAATAAGTGCATTGGCAAGTCAAATTGATGTAGCGCCGACTGTCTTAGGACTGCTAGGTTTTTCATATCAATCTCGATTTTTTGGGTTAAATCTTTTTGAAAATACACCTAATAGGGCTTTTCTGGGAACCTATCAAAAGGTTGGCTATATGACGCCTTCACAGTTAACTATCTTGGAGCCCAATCATAAGATAAAACAAATAACCTTAGAACAGTATCAAACGACCTCGGCAACTTTGAAAAATATTGAAGTTTTAAACCAAGATAAAAATGATCTTAGTGATAACTTGTATGTGACAGTTGCTTATTACAAAACAGCATCGAATTGGTATAAAAATAAACTACTTAAAGAATCGCTTAAGTTTCCAGAAAATTTAAATATTAGATATAGCCAATCAAGTTTAAAAGATTAAAAAGAGAAGCTCTATAAAGAGCTTCTCTTTTTTGAGTCAACAGGGGGTGCTGTAGATCTCTCTTACTTGAGCTGGATTGATTTTATGGTTTTCTTTTCTTGAAGCGGTATTCTCAAAGCTAGAACACCATCTGCGAATTCAGCTTCAATTTTTTCGTAATCGCTGTCTTTAGGTAGTTTAAACACTTGTTCAAAAGTACCAGTGTTTAGTCCTATCGTTTTTTCGCCAGAAATATGAAGATAATCTTCTTTTACATCTAGTTTAAGATTATCTTTTTTGACTCCCGGGATTTCCGCTGTAAGTAACCAGACTGATTTTTCAGAGTCAAATTTTAGTTCTGAAGAAAAGCTATTTTGAAACATATCCTCTTTTTCAGAGTCCTCAGAGTAGACTTTTGGAAATGCCCAAGTAGAGCCCATCCAGTTGTCTTCAAGTTGATTAAATAATCTATCAAAACGATTCGGTGTTAAAATTAAATTTCTCATAATATATCCTCCATAAATACTAATTAAATAATTACTAAATAGAAGGAACGAATCCGGATTCATTCGCTTACAGGTTAAATATGTAAACGAATAAATAACTGTCAAGTTGGTCTTTAAAAAAACTAAATTTTACCGAAAAATCACGAACTTAATTAGTTTTTAAAAAGCTAATTGTGTTGTAGCAAGTGGGCCAGTAATTGTGAGAATTAAGGATTTTCCCTCTGTAGTAGGTGTAGATATAGGGAAGGTTACAGAATATGGGGTAGCCCATCTCGTGTGTTTTGGGTACATAACTTCTAGATCTAAAAATAAAGTTTTAATTTTAGTTGCAGTTCCTTCGTATCGCTGTCCGTTTACATCTAAATAGATTTTCCAAGACGATTTAGTAGAATTTAAATCATCATGTTTAGTTTCTGGAGTGTAGAAGCTTACAAAGAATTCTGTGTTTGTTGAGTGTTTGGAAATGACCTTAGCTTTTTCATCACGATAAAC
>JBKBTW010000087.1:0-10593 GCA_046291245.1 Pseudobdellovibrio sp.
AAACTTATCACCAACTTGTAATTTACGTTTAATTGCAACGTAAACTTTAACCATTTTAATTACACCAGGAGGCAACTCATCACCTTTTTTAAGGCGATCAATTTTTTCATTAAATACTAACTTAACAGCATCTAATTGGTTGCGAGCACCATCGATAATTTTGTTAACTTGATATTCAACTTCTTGCTCAAGTGGGATATAACTTAATAATTCAAATGGAATTGTTTCAAGATCAGCATTTGTAATGTCTTGACCTTTATTCAATAATTTTTGAGTTCCATCTTCATTCAATAAGATACCTGTAGTTTTTTGACCTACAACGATATCACGTAATTTTTCAATCGCGTTATTTTTGATAACGTTTTGCTCAATAGCTAAGTCTTTTTCTAATTTTTTACGTTTTTCTTCGATGATTAAGCCTAAACGCTCATCACGATCAGAACCTTCACGCGAGTAAACTTGCGCATCGATCACTGTACCGTAAACTCCAGATGGAGCTCTTAATGACGTATCACGAACATCACCTGCTTTTTCTCCGAAGATCGCTCTTAAAAGTTTTTCTTCCGGAGATAATTGAGTTTCACCTTTAGGAGTAACTTTACCTACTAAAATAAAACCAGGTCGAACTTCAGCACCGATACGGATGATACCAGATGTATCTAGATCTTTAAGTGCCTCTTCACCTACGTTTGCGATATCACGAGTAATCTCCTCTTTTCCAAGCTTAGTATCACGCGCTACACACTCAAACTCTTCAATATGTACGGATGTGTACGTATCATCTTGCAATAATCTTTCAGAGATTAAGATAGAATCCTCGAAATTGTAACCCATCCACGGTGTGAAGGCCACGCGGATATTCTGACCCAATGCTAACTCCCCAAGCTCAGTTGATGGACCGTCAGCAATAATGTCACCTTTAAATACTTTATCACCTTTATTAACGATAGGTTTTTGATTAAAACAAGTATTCTGATTTGTACGTTGGTATTTTGTTAAATTATAGATATCAACGTTTGCTCCAAGTTCTCCACCTTTTGCCAAACGACGAACAACGATACGAGAAGCATCAACTTCTTCAACAATACCATCATTGTTAGCCACGACAGATGTACCAGAATCGCGAGCAACTAAACGCTCGACACCCGTACCAACAAGCGGTGCTTTTGACTTTAACAGCGGAACAGCTTGACGTTGCATGTTCGATCCCATTAACGCACGATTGGCATCATCATGCTCTAAGAACGGAATTAAAGATGCCGCAATAGAAACTAACTGAGATGGAGAAACATCCATAAGAGTCACTTTATCACGATCAACCAACTCATAATCACCGTCACGACGAACAGTGTGATTTCCCGGAGCTAATTCACGGCTGTCATCACCATAAGTAGGAGCTTGTGCTTTGTAGTGACCGCTTTCTTCTAATGCTGATAAATAATGGATCTCTTTAGAAACCTTTCCGTTTTCAACTTTTCTGTATGGCGTCTCAATAAAGCCGTAATTATTAATACGAGCATATGTTGATAAAGACGCGATAAGACCGATATTTGGTCCCTCTGGAGTTTCAATTGGACAGATACGACCATAGTGAGTCGCATGAACGTCACGCACTTCGAAACCCGCACGATCACGTGTAAGACCACCAGGCCCTAATGCAGACAAACGACGTTTGTGAGTAATCTCAGAAAGAGGATTTGTTTGATCCATAAATTGAGATAACTGCGATGAACCGAAAAATTCTTTAACAACAGCATTCACTGGCTTAGCATTAACTAAATCATGTGGCATCATTGTTTCAACATCTTGCAAAGACATTCTCTCTTTGATTGCGCGCTCCATACGGACTAAACCAATACGATATTGATTTTCTAAAAGCTCACCCACAGAACGAACACGACGATTACCTAAGTGATCAATATCATCTACAATACCGCGACCATTTTTAAGATCGATCAAATGTTTAACAGTCGATAGGATATCTTTATGAGTTAAAACTCTGAATGATGGAGGACACTCCTCCATCGAGATACCAAATTTATGATTGATCTTGATACGACCTACTTCAGATAAATCATATGACTCTGGATCAAAAAATAAACGTTGGAAGTAAGCTTCCGCAGCTTCTAAAACAGCAGGTTCACCAGGACGTAAACGTTTATAGATCTCAATTAAGGCTTCTTCTTTGTTACCAACTTTATCAACTAATAAAGTGTTACGTAAGAAAGGTCCCACAGTAAGACCATCAAAGAAAATTAAATAGAAATTTTCAATACCAGCTGTTAATGCTTTTTTAATTAACGAAACTGACAACTCAGTATTCGCATCAGCGATGATCTCACCTGTTGATTCATCAATAAGTGGTTTCGCCAATACTTTACCTTCAAGGTCTTGCGGCTGAACTTCAACTTCTGTTAAACCTAAATCTTTTACTTTTTTAACTATTGCGCGCGTAATACGACGACCAGCTTTAACTAAAGCCTCGCCCGTTGAAGGATCAACGATATCTGCAATCGCGCGTTGACCTGACATTCTTTCGATATCAAGCTTACGGAACAATTGTTTTCCTTTTACAAAAATCTCATCTAAATCATAAAAATACTCAAGCAATTGCTCAGTGTTCATACCAAGAGCTTTTAATAAAATTGTCGCTGGAAACTTACGACGACGATCAATACGAACATGAATCACGTCTTTTTGATCAAATTCAAAATCTAACCAAGAGCCACGATAAGGAATCACACGTGCAGAGTAAATCAATTTACCTGAAGCATTATTTTTACCACCATCATGATCAAAGAACACACCTGGAGATCTGTGCAACTGAGATACAACAACTCTTTCAGTTCCGTTAATGATGAAAGAACCGTTTGCTGTCATTAATGGAATTTCACCTAAATAAACTTCTTGTTCTTTCACATCACGGATTGAGCGAGCTTCTGTCTCTTCATCAACATCAAACACGATTAAACGTAAAGTTACCTTCACTGGGGCTGCGAAAGTCATTCCACGTTGACGACATTCATCCACATCATATTTAGAAGGTTCTAAAGTGTAACTAACAAACTCTAAAGACGATGTATTATTAAAATCAGAAATTGGAAACACAGATTTAAATACTCCATTTAAACCTTCCATACCTCTGCGATCAGGATCAACTTCTTTAAGTAAAAATGCTTCGTAAGATTTTTTCTGAAGCTCAATTAAATTTGGTATTTCGATAACCTGTTTGTTTTTGGCAAATGACTTTCTAATTCTGAGATTAGATGCCGTGACGGGAGTCTGTTCCATTAATTTTTCTCCATAGGCTTAAGGATTAATTTTTATTTTTTTAATTTATTAAAAATTAATGGATATTCGCTTCGGGGGGAAAATCCAAGGCCCACATTTAAATTTGAAAGCAAGTTATAGATATTATTGAAAATTTTAAAGAAAGGCAAAACATATTTTGGTCTGCTTTTTGCTATATATCAATTACAAGGCTATACTGTGTAAATTAACACTCTAGATAACCCTTCTCATAAAAGTACATTTTTGGCTTAATTTTTATGCATTTTAAATATAAGAATTTACAGACTACAAACAACAAAAGAAAACTCTGTGGCAACCCCGATCAAACTCACCCCAAACCAGAATAATTTTAAATCAACCAAATACTAAAACTATTAATAAAACTTTAAACCTCATGACTACATACATAAAAAAAAGGAAGAGTTTCCTCTTCCCTTTAAATATAAATTTAAAATTTACATCAAACAGACAAAAATTACTTAACAGTAACTTTCGCGCCTGCAGCTTCAAGAGCTTTTTTGATTTTTTCAGCATCTTCTTTAGAAGCGCCTTCTTTAACTGCTTTGTTTCCAGCTTCTACTAAACCTTTAGCTTCAGCTAAACCTAAACCAGTGATAGCACGAACTTCTTTAATAACGTTGATTTTGTTCGCACCAGCGTCAACTAAGATAACGTCAAATGCTGTTTTTTCTTCAGCAGGTGCAGCACCAGCAGCAGCGCCAGCAACCATAACTGGAGCAGCAGCAGAAACGCCCCATTTTTCTTCTAAAGCTTTTACTAACTCAGCGATTTCTAAAACTGATTTAGCTGATAATTCTGTAACTAATTGTTCATTTGTTAATGCCATTTTAATCTCCTTAAAAATTTAATTCAGTTAATTTAATAACTTATATGTCCGAATCAGCACTGTGCTGATTACGCTTGTGGTGCAGCTTCTTCAGTTGAAGCAGCTGGCGCTCCGTTTTTAGTAGCATACTCATTCAATACGCGAGCTAATCTAGCTCCTGGCTCTTTCATTAACATTAATAATTGAGCACGTAATTGATCTTTACCAGGTAAAGTAGCTAAAAACTTGATTTTATTTTGATCAAGAGCTTCACCATCCATCATACCTGATTTAATTTTAAGAGCCTCTACGTCTTTACCAAAATCAGCTAAAGTTTTAGCAACTCCAACCACTTCATTAAAAGCAAACACGATTGCGTTTGTTCCAGTTAAGTGTTCAGATAATGCTTTTTCCGCAACTTCATTACCAGCAAAAGCACGTTTTGCTAATGTGTTACGAACAACTTTCATCTCAGACTCAGCAGCGTGAAGCTTTTTACGTAATGCCGTAGCTTGCTCCACTTTCATGCCCTTAAAGTCTACGACAAAAGCACCCTTAGCTTGAGAAAATTTCTCAGATATTAATTTAATATCTGTATCTTTATCTGCTCTAAGCATTCAGAATCCCCTTTCGTTTTATTTAAGGCATCAGTCGGATAAGGATTTAATCTTTTAAGAAGCCGCTGATAGCGGCTTTTGAGATCGATCCGTCTCGGTTGGCAATCTTGTTTAAGATTATTACTCATTACTGAACCAACTGTCTCTGACGCTTATTTTTTTAAATTAGAAAATCTAATTTAGTTTTATAAAATTTTAAAATTCTAAGACTTAAATTAAGCCTCAGAACCTGCCATAGCTTCATTAGCATCTAAACGAATACCAGGACCCATAGTTGATGAAACATACATAGATCTTAAGTAGATACCTTTAGATGTAGCTGGCTTAGCTTTTACAACTGCACCAATGAAAACATCAAAGTTTTCTTTGAGTTTAGCAGCACCCATTGATTTACGACCAATAGAAGCATGTACAATACCTGCTTTATCTACGCGAAAATCAAGTTTACCTTTTTTCTCAGCTGTTACAGCCTCAGCTACATTCATCGTAACTGTTCCAACTTTTGGATTTGGCATTAAACCACGAGGCCCTAGAACCTTAGCAACTTTTGATACAGTCGCCATCATGTCTGGAGTCGCGATACATTTATCAAAATCTAACCAACCACCGTTGATTTTTTCTACTAAGTCATCAGCGCCAACATAATCAGCACCAGCTGCTTTAGCATCATTCTCTTTAGGACCTTTAGCAAAAACAACTACACGAACTGTTTTGCCAAGACCGTGAGGTAACGCAATCGCACCACGAACTTGCTGATCAGATTGTTTTGGATCAATACCTAAACGCACAGATACATCGATTGACTCATCGAATTTAGCTGGAGCGATTTCAGTGATTAATTTGATTCCATCTTGGAAAGAGTATTTTTTAGTCGCATCAACTTTCTTAGCTGCTGCTTCGAATTTTTTACCTGCCATCTTTTACTCCTAATCCAACACGTCAATACCCATGCTCTTCGCAGTACCTGCTACTTGAGACATAGCTGATTCAACCTTGACACAGTTTAAATCAGGCAACTTTGTAGTTGCGATTGTTTTGATTTGGTCAGCTTTAATTTTGCCAACTTTATCTTTTTGAGGCTGTTTTGAACCAGACTCTAATTTCAACGCTTTTTTGATCAATGAAGATACCGGAGGCGTCTTAGTGATGAAAGTAAACGATCTGTCTTGAAAAACAGTAATGATGATTGGAACGATAGAATCGCCCAATGCTTGCGTACGCGCATTAAACTGTTTACAAAACTCCATGATGTTTACCCCATGCTGTCCAAGTGCCGGTCCAACGGGAGGAGCTGGATTTGCTTTCCCTGCCGGTATTTGCAATTTGATCATACCTGTAACTTTTTTTGCCATAGATCCCACCTTGCAAAGGGTTAATAATTCTATACTGCACGCAAAATTACGCACAGACTGCCTGTTATACACGAAGAGATTTGAAAATCAACAAAACTGTAGAATTTTTATAAAAAATGCCTTTAGTACTTAAATTCACTCCCAAAGGTTATACCAACAGTTTTATCTTGTTTTTGACGCACATAATATGCCCCTACGGAAGATCTCATGGTGTTTTTAACCCACGAAAAACCAGATGAGTAATAATCAGAAGAATCTTCTAATAACTGAGATGAAGATTTAAATTGCCGAGCATAACCACACATAAACTGCCACTTATCCGAAGCAATATAGTTATAGCCAAAAGTCTGAATATAATTATACGCATCCTTCGACACCTCAACAAACTTACTGTCTGTTAAAAACTCATGATCTTCCCATCCAAAACTATGCCCAATATTTAAATTTTGACCATAAAATGACTTCTCTTGTGGTGTATCCACAAAACGAGATTGGTAAAAAGTATTATTGTTTTGATCGTAATAGTAAACAAAACCATCGTTTTCGAATTTTTGATAGATTCTAATTCCAGCCATTTCATACTGCACACCTAAACGATAGTGCTTAGCCAACTGAAACACACTTCCCACACCTAAAAACAAAGCTCCTTCCAATTTAGATGTATTAAGACTAGCGCCACTTTTAACAGAACCCTCCTCTGTGACTTGAGAAACTTGCGAATCTGTATCAAGCGCCTTAACACCAACCTTAAAGCCAAAAGGAAAATCCGGAAAAGCGAATGCATATACAAATTGGTAAAGATCTATGTTCAACGAAGTAGTTCGATTTTGATGAAATGTTGAAGTTAAAAACCTTGAAGAAATTGAAAATTCATTTGTTAGAGAGAACTCTTGCACAAACGAATCAAAAGCTTGAACAGTTGAAATATAATTAGGGTTAATTTTAGTTGAAGAGAAATTACCACTATCACTTTGATTTCTGTAATAAGAAAAAGTTGCAGCCGAAACGTTGAAATAATTTTTACTTTTTTCTGATAACAAAGCTGGATTATAATATGAGGGAGCACTAGAATCTCGTGCTGCAACTCCACTCCCGCCTAATACCGACTCCCTCACACCCACGTGAGAAAATGCATTTAAGGAAAAAAAACAAACAATGTAGAAAAAAAATAAGCTAAACTTCAAAAACAAACTGTTATTAATTTGTTTAATCTTAGCCTTTTTCAACTTGAACAAAATCTAACTCTACAGGAGTCGGACGTCCAAAGATTGAAACTAACACTTTAACTTTAGCTTTTTCTTCGTTGATTTCCTCTACCGTACCATTGAAATTATTGAATGGACCATCAATAACAGTCACTTGATCACCAATAGAGTAATTAGCCTTAGCTTTTGGTTTTTCCATAATGCCAGCCATTTGCTGAGTCACACGCATAACCTCATGTTCAGGAACTTCTGGAGGTCTAGTTTTAGCACCACCAACAAAGCCTGTAACTTTAGATGCATTTTTTACCAAGTGCCATGTTTGATCATTCAACACCATTTGCACAAAGATATATCCAGGAAAAAACTTTCTAGATTTAGTTGTCTTTTGCCCTTTGACTAACTCAACAACACTCTCTGCTGGAATAAGAATCTCACCAAAAAAACTCTCTAGTTTTTGTGTTTTAATTTTTTCTTCGATAGCTGACTTAGCTGTATTTTCACAGCTAGTTTGAACATTTACGATATACCATTTTTTGTCGGCAGCAGGTTTATTTGCTTGATTTTCCAAAACGCAGCTCCTTACTTAATAAGTTGATTTAATACAAATCCAGAGAACATATCAAACACACTGATAATTATAGAAGAGATAAAAACCATGATAATTACAACAACAGTCATAGCTCTGGTATCTTTGACTGGTGGCCACACTACTTTTTTAATCTCGGCGATAACTTCCTCAGCCCACGTTAAAACATTTTTGTTAAACTGAAGAGATATAAAAATCGCTAAAGCTAAAGCCACTGGTAAACCATGTTTAAACAGATCGTATGATGATAATCTTGCAACTGGCCCAAATGCTCCAGCCAAAGCCTTAATTAAAATCGATGCCGTAAAGCCGATTAAGATTGAAAAAGATACGAAACACACCGTAACGAATTTAGAATTTGTATTACCCATTACTCTACCTTTTAAAATAGATTAAAAAAATTGGCAGGGGCTGGGGGATTCGAACCCACGACCTAACGATTTGGAGTCGTTCGCTCTACCGCTGGAGCTAAAACCCAGCAGATCAAGATTTTAACCATAAAAAATTAAAAATATACCCTTAAAATAACACAAGGGACAACTAAATAGTTATCCCTTGTGATTTTTTTAAATTTGTTAGCTGAGCTTGTCATTTCAACATTTAACAAGCTCAATCAAAAAACGTTAATTACTCAACGATTTCGATAACAACGCCGGCTCCAACAGTTCTACCACCTTCACGGATAGCAAAACGTAATTGTTGTTCCATAGCGATTGGAGTGATTAACTCAACATTAATCTCTACTTTATCACCAGGCATAACCATTTCTGTTCCAGCTTTAAGAGTTACAACACCTGTAACATCTGTAGTTCTGAAGTAGAATTGTGGTCTGTAGTTAGTAAAGAATGGAGTATGACGTCCACCTTCTTCTTTAGTAAGGATGTACGCTTCAGCTTTGAATTTTTTGTGCGGCTTAACAGAACCTGGTTTTACTAATACTTGACCACGCTCAACGTCTTCTTTTTTAGTACCACGTAAAAGAACACCACAGTTATCTCCAGCACGACCCTCATCTAACAACTTACGGAACATTTCGATACCTGTAACAGTTGTTTTTTGAGTTGGTCTGATACCAACGATTTCGACCTCGTCATTAACTTTAACGATACCACGCTCTACACGACCAGTAACAACAGTACCACGACCAGAGATAGAGAACACGTCCTCAACTGGCCTTAAGAATGTTTTATCAGTTGCACGAACTGGTTCTGGAATGTAAGCATCACATGCTTCCATTAACTTAAGGATAGCTGGACGACCTAATTCAGATTGATCACCCTCTAAACCTAATTTAGCAGAACCTTTAACTATAGGAATCTCGTCGCCAGGGAATTCGTATTTAGATAATAACTCACGAATTTCCATTTCAACAAGCTCAAGTAATTCTTTATCATCAACCATGTCACATTTGTTCATGAAAACAACAAGCGCTGGAACACCAACTTGACGAGCAAGTAAGATATGCTCACGAGTTTGTGGCATAGGACCGTCAGCAGCAGAAACAACTAAAATAGCGCCATCCATTTGAGCAGCACCAGTGATCATATTTTTTACGTAGTCAGCATGGCCTGGGCAATCAACGTGAGCATAGTGACGGTTGTCAGTTTCGTACTCAACGTGAGTTGTAGAGATAGTGATACCACGCTCTTTCTCTTCTGGAGACTTATCGATTTGATCGTAAGCCATAGCTTGCGCTTTACCAAGAGTCGCAAGAGTAGTTGTGATAGCAGCTGTTAAAGTTGTTTTACCATGGTCAACGTGACCAATTGTACCGATGTTTACATGCGGTTTCGATCTGTTAAATTTCTCTTTAGACATTTGTCCTCCTGCGAGAATGTTTGTTTTTACTAATTTAATTAAAACTAAATTCTAACCTTTAAGTCTTTGACATTAAGGCATCTTATACGGAAGTCAATTCATTACTCAGCCGCCATTCAGCTAGCTTAAGGTCTTGTGTTAACTTCAGTTTTATAGCCGTGGTTAAATCAGTCTGGAGCCCGTGATCGGAGCCGAACCGACGACCTCACCCTTACCAAGGGTGTGCTCTACCACTGAGCTACACGGGCAGTAATCGTATTACTTGCTGCAAACCTAATTACAGCTTTACCCTAAAAAATTTGGAGCGGGAGACGGGTCTCGAACCCGCAACCCTCTGCTTGGAAGGCAGATACTCTAGCCAATTGAGCTACTCCCGCCAAATCTTTGCGACTTTGAATCAGAAACATACAAACAACCAAAGCGAGATCTTTATCACGCGATGATTACTGTAAGCTGTTAGGAAAACCAAAAAATGGTGGACAGAGAAGGATTCGAACCTTCGTAGACCGAAGCCAGCAGATTTACAGTCTGCCCCCTTTAGCCACTCGGGCATCTGTCCGTGGCTTTACATCTAACATGCAGTTAAATTAATAAATAATCTAACTCACACTCGCAAAAATTTGCCCTAGATAACTAGGCAAATAAATGGAGCTGGCAATGGGACTCGAACCCGCAACCTGCTGATTACAAATCAGCTGCTCTACCAATTGAGCTATGCCAGCATAGCCTAAAATATCAGAAATTACTGACCATATGTAGTCAGTAAAACTACTAAAATTTTAGTAACTTGAAATTTCTACTGGATTGTTTAATCGCCGTCAAACTCATTTTTTAAAGAATTTATATTTTTCTTCTGATTATTAAAATCAAATCTAAAAATTAGACTTAAAAAGATTAT
>JBKBTW010000088.1:0-10353 GCA_046291245.1 Pseudobdellovibrio sp.
AATTACAAGTTCAATTTTTTGATCTACTTCCCAACCGCCAAGTGCTTCGATTTTTTCTTGTAACTCGCCTTGTTTTTCAATGAGTTTATTCATTTCATCCGGATCTAAATCAGGATCAGAAAATTTATCATTGATGGCATTATAATCTTTTAAAAACTTAGGGAGATCTCCCATTTGAGAGAAAATATTCTCACGCACATTTAATGTTTCATCGAGCTTAGGTTCTTGCTCGAGATAACCAACTTTCATTTTTTTTGCAGGAAAAGCTTCACCTAAAAACTCGGTGTCAACACCCGCCATAATTCTAAGCAAAGATGACTTACCAGAGCCATTCAGTCCTAGTACACCAATTTTTGCACCATAAAAGTAAGAAAGATAAATATCTTTTAAAACGTAACGATTTGGTGGGTAAACTTTAGAAACACCCTTCATTGTATAAATAATATCTTGAGACATATATTTTTATTCACCTTTTTATTGATTTTTGAATTCTAATTAGTACCATAATAGATAAAGATGAACAACATATGTAACTAACAACCTTGAATCATCTTTGAATATAGAGAAAATGAGTAAAAAAGCAAAAGCACGTATTGGTTTAAATAATAGCTTTGCCCAGCATAAGGGCATAAAAGGCGAGAGCACTTCTAGCACGGTTCGTCGTGCGCCGGCTTCACTCGAAAAAAAATCTATATCTTCAGCAAATCACTCGAGCTCACCTAAAAACGAGTCTTCTCAAATCATGACTTCAGATAAAGAACTTCAAATTTTAGCTAAAGTTAAATGGAACTCCATGCAAACTGATTTAAAATCTGCTTTGGGCTCATGGAACGATCTTGATCAAACGAAAGTCACTAAATCCCCTGAGGAAGAGCAATTTGATAAAGTCAAAAGCCTGATTGAAGATTTAAAACTTAAATTAAATGATTTTTAAATTTTCTATCGTTTCAAGCACAGATTGTATTTACACAGTTCGGTATTATTTTTTTCATGATCAAAAAATCAAAGTTGCGAAACAGGATAAATAACTTTTCCCTTAGACCAAGCTTCAGCGACCTCAACTAGACCCGCTGTCACACTATGAAACTCAGTTTGTGTTTGTAATTTTTCTTTGCCAAATCTTTCTTCAAAGACACGTTTGATCATAGGAACCTTGGATGTTCCGCCTGTTAAACAAACTAAATCAACATCGCTTTCCTTTATCTGAGCTTCTAATAAAGCTCGATCTAAGGCCTCAAAAATTGTTTGTTTGACTGATAAACTCCACTCTTCAAATTCTGCATGTGTGAAGGTTTCGTAAACTTCAATATCAGGATAATTAAAACTGAAATGAGCTTCAGGTTTTTGAGATAAGTCTTTTTTACTTTGCTCAATACTCTCAAAAAATGGAAAAATTTGATTATCTTCAATTAACACGAATAATCTATCAATAGCCGCTACATCATTATCCCTCAAAGCACATTTACGCACTTCGCGAACAAACTCGTAAGTTTCTTTATCCTTTAAGTGTACAATGTGAGCTGGATGATTCAAACGCATGATCACGCTTGGAGGCATACTCATCACATTCTGTGCCATTGGCAATCTGTATTTTGTTTTAGCTCCAAAGTAGTCGTTTAATTTATGTGACATAAACACACTGTCAAAAGCATCACCCGCCTGGGGTGCACCTTCTATTGATAGCACGTCTTCTTTTTTAAATTCCTGCGGATGAATCTTCATAATCGTGAAATCAGATGTCCCTCCACCAAAATCTCCGATTAAGATAATTTTTTCTTCTTTGGTTTGTCGTCGATAATCAAAAGCCGCTGCTAAAGGTTCTGGCACAAACTGAATTTGTTTAAAACCTGCGAAGCGTGCGGCCTTCTCCATTCGATGAATAGCAAAACCATCTGCGATCTCATCCATAGAGTAGCGTGCAGGTCGTCCTAACACCGCTTTTTCAACCTTAACACCTAAATGTTTTTCAGCTCGTTTTTTTAGTTCTAACAAAAACAAACCAATAATGTTTTCTAAGGAAAGAACTCGATTATTAAACATTGTTCCCAAATAGGCTTGATTAGGAAGATGAGTTTTAAACGAGCGAAAAAGCCTGCCTTCCATGTCATTTTCAATAAACATATCAATGGCTTTTTGACCATAATAACACGTATCTGGATCAGGAAAATAAAGCAATGTCCGCATTAAAGTAGGATCTGCATTTAAATCATCAATAGGAAGAGCTAGTAATTTTTCACTTCTATAAACACATCCAACAAGAGAATTACTTGTTCCAAAATCTATAGCTAAAATAGGGTCTTGAGAAGTTTCATTCTTCATATCTTAATTTTGTTTTCTCTGATATTCTTCAGGTGTATATGTTTTTAACTCTAGAGCATGTAATCCAGTTTTAAACTCGTCACTTAACAAATCATAGACCTTGCGTTGGCGATCTATACGAGAAAGTCCGTTAAAAACTTCTGATACAATTTTCAATTTATAATGAGTTTCACCAGTATGAGCTACACCACCAATATGCTCAATATGATTTGCATGTTGCGCACTGTTGTTTTTCAAAACAACCTCCACCGGATTCAAAACTTTTATTTGATTTAAAATGCGCTCATCTCTTGTCATAAAATTAACTCTTTTTTATTTTACTCAACAAACTTTGCGTTTGAATTTTTGCTATCTGATAACCCATTTTTGCAGCAGAAATAACACCTTTTTCTTCTAACTTTTTCTCGACTTCTTTAGCTTTATCTAAAGCCTTACCTACGGCAATATCAGCAAGTGGATGCGGTAAACCTAAATTTTCGAATTTTTCATTATTTACCCATTGTGTTGCAACGTTTTCTGCAAACTCAAAAACTTTAGGAGCTTTTTCTCGGGCTATATGGCTGTACGGAAACTCTATAGTAATTTTTTCTTTTGTAGTTTCTTCTGTACCGCCTTGCTCATGAACATTTTCTTGCCCATTTGAGCCTTCATCTAACTTTGCTGAAGCTGATTGATCTTCACTGGTTGCTTCTTTTTCAGCTCCACCAGACTTCTGATCTTCAGATCGTTGCTGAAAATTCAAATTTTCAACCTCATTGCTATTTGGAGTTGTTATTGGTTGATCCTCGACTGGCGATTTTTCATTGTTCTGCGTATTTTCTATCATTATAACCTTGCCTTTTTTCTATATCTTACGGCATTTATTATAGCATGATTTCTGTTATCTATGAAAATGCTTTTTTCACTGTACTAAATAAACCTGAGGGCATAAGTACGCATAATGAAAAGCCTAACCTATCTGATTGGCTGATACAGAATAAAAAAAGTACACACTTTGTAAATAGATTAGATACTCTGACCAGTGGATTGATTATTATTGCAAACCTCCCCGAATACCACGAGCCTTTACGATTAGCTCTTGATCAGGGCACAAAAACTTACCAAGCTGTATTAAGAGGCCCGTGGAAGACTTCAGAACGACTGGCTATCTGGAAAGCGCCACTCACAGACAAAGCTGAAGGCCGAAAAAACCCTCAAGGACTAGCTAAAGACCGCAAACCCTGTTATACAGAAGTTCATGTAAAACGTACCAATCAGTATTTTACAGAGGTTTTATGCACTATCAAAACAGGCAGACAACATCAAATTAGAAAACACGCTGCCCTTGCCAAACATCCTCTTATTGGCGACCCACGCTACAATGATGATCACTATAATAAAAGAATAAGTTCCATTTACAAAACTGAACGTATGTTTCTTAATGCTTACTCACTTAGTTTTATTTTTAAAAACGAAAGCCATTATTTTGAAACTCAAAATATGGAGAGCGATTTTCTTTTTAGATGATTTTTTTGACCAGTTTTTGACAAAAATACCTCCTATAGTCTGAATAAAATCTTTGTTAGTTTTTAAAAAATATCGCCTTTAAAAACTTTTGTCCTGTCTTGCAAAACTGTACTTCATATTTAGCAAAATAAAATCAGTGCTATCCAAAAAGACTCCTCTGCTGCTGTAGATGCGATTTCTGAAATCTCTTCATCTATTGAGTAGTTGAACAGTCTCTCTGGTGCTATTGCCGCATCTGTTGAAGAGCAAACCGCTACAACAAATGAGGTATCAAGAGTTGTCGTTCAATCTTCGAAGGGTGTAGAAAGTATCGCCTCATCTGTAAAAGCTGTTTCAAAAGCTGCTGAAGCTAATTTGTCAGCATCTGCGGACACACTGATCTCTGCAAAAAGTTTAACAAATTCTGCAAAGGAACTAAGAAATTTAATTAAAAAAACAAAGATAATTAGAGAGTGTAAATGACACTAGACAAGCACGTTCAAACACAAAAGAAAATTGCTGTTGATTTAAAATCAAATTTAGCAGCATTAAGAAGTCTTCTTGAAAAAGAAGTCCTCTCGCCAGAAGAAAAAAGTGAAATTTTTAAAAATTTACATACACACTCTGGAACGTGCTTACTTTTGCGCTATCATAAAATTGCTAAGCTATCCCCATTACTAGACAAAAAATTTGAGTTAGTTTTGCAAAATAATATCAGTTTTTTGGATTTTTAAAATAATACCTTATTTTGCAAATTACATTAAAGAACATTTAGGTATAATTTACGAATCACATAACCACTATCAGCTTGAAACTCGATTAGAAGAACTTGCTAAATCAGAGGGTTACAAAAGTTTGGAAGACCTTTACACATATACTTTAAAAAACGGCATGTTCGGTCGATTTAAACAAAAACTTTTAGATCTCGCCACAAACAATGAAACATCATTTTTCAGAGATCCTAAAATATTTCAACATATAGAAAATGTAGTAATACCTGAACTTGCTAAAAAAAGTAATTCGATTAGAGTTTGGTCTGCTGCAAGTTCTAATGGCCAAGAAATATACTCTTTTCTTATGCTGCTAGAGGATATGAAGCTTCCTTCTAAACCCGCTATTAAAGAGTTTATTGCTACAGACATATCTGATAGAGCTTTAAAAAAAGCAGAAGAAGGCATTTACACGAAGTTGGAAGTTGGAAGAGGACTGACACCAGAACACTTACAAAAACATTTTGATGCAAAAGCTGATGGCAACTATCAAGTTAAACCTACTCTACGTAAAAATGTGAAATTCATGAGTCAAAATATTTTGGCACCTTTTACACATTTAGGAAAATTTGACATTATTTTGTGTCGCAATATCCTCATATACCAAGAGGTAAAATCAAAAAAACAAATTATAGAGCGGCTTTATGACCAACTCACGGACAACGGTGTATTAATTATGGGTGTTGGTGAATCTATGATCGGCTTAACTGATAAGTTCGAACAGTTTTCTTATGACGCTGTATCAATTTACAAAAAAAGTACAAAGTTAAAAAAAGTTGGTTAATAAAAATACCATTTTAAGTGAAAAAGCACATGAAGTGTTATCGTCAAATTTTGACGAATTTCTTTGTTCTTGTTCGTACTATGAAGTTTTTCATTTTCTCAACTATTCTGTGAGTCATTTCTGAGATCCAATGCTCATTGGATCTTAAGATTTTCTAAAACATGTTTGAGGGTGATGGGAATAAGTTACTCCCCTTAATGATTAATCAAACAGCTATCTTAAATTTTTCATCTAGTTGATACTTAAGATTCAAAAATGACTTAATATCTTCACTTAAGATTTGTTCAACATGAGTCTTCCCTTGCGTTAACAAATACTCACTTAAATCTGAGTATTGAAACTTCAATAAATCAGAAGCTTTCTCTAACAGAATTTGAGAGTTTCTTTGAGCAAATAATGTTCGTATATAATTTAAAATCATGATTTTAGGAGTACTTAAAAAATCAAAATCTATAAACATTTGCTCTGAGGGATCTGTTTTTTTCAAAATAGACTTTAATTCTTCTGATGTAGTTTGTTTAAAATCTGGTGATATAAATATAACATGAGGCTTCACTTCATCATATTTTGTAATACCTTCGATATAATCAGTCACATGAGTCACATCAAATCCACACTCTCTTAAATGCTGTGCGTATTCCACTAACTCAGTCCCTTCAGCAAACATCAACACACGGTTTGGCTCAACAAATGATTTTGTATAAGACTCTGGTAAATTATGTTCTTTCTTATGATCTTGCAAAACTATTTTTTGTTCTGGCTCATGTTTTTCTATTACTAAAGGTTCACTAAAAGCGGCAATATCTTGAATCTCTTCTGCTCTTTGTTTTTTGTCATTTTTATCTGTACGCTCATATTGATTATACATTTTTCCGAGATCTTCTTCTGAAATTTCCTCTCCATTTAGAAGACGTCTTGCATAATCTATACCTTTAAGAAAATAATCAACTTGCACGGAAGTAAGAGCATCATTATTTTTTAAACTCACAAGTTCTGTTTCTAAGACATGCGTATGCGCTTGTAACATGAATATATCCATCATTCCCGCAGCACCCTTTAAATTATGGAAAGCTCTAAAAATGGCATCATATTCACTTTTATAATTAGCACCATCTTCTAATGCCAAAAGTGCTTTTTCAGCTGCTTCAAGAAGCTCAGATCCTTCTTGTCTAAACTCTTTTAAATCTTCTTCGTAAGCCATTTTACGTCCTTCATTTATCCACACGTCCCATCACAATAAACTTGTCGGCGTTTAAAAGTAGAAACTAAAACTAATTTTTATATTTTTTTGTTTATATTTTTTTTAAACACTGGACTCAAGTCTTTACAAAACTAATATTTATTAAACCTTTAACAAAAAATATTGATACGTTTTTTTAATCAGACAATTTATTGTTTTACTGTGTATCCCCAGAAGGCTTAACTATAACGAAATTAGACCTTGCTTTTCCACCAAATACATTGAAACTTCCACCTAAATAAATATTTCCTGAATTTTGATCTACGGAAATAGCTTTAACTGAGCCTGAAGTATAAGGATTAGGATTCCAGCTGGTTACAACGCCTCCAGAGGTGATTGAAGCAGCGTAAAAACGGTTTAAACCATCAACCTGAGTAAAATTACCTGCTATGTAAACCTCACCTGTAGATTGATTAACATCTACCGCATTCACTACTCCACCAACTACACCATTTGCGGGGTACCATGATGATATGACTCCTGAGGATGTAACAGCACTGAGGTTTTTTCGAGTCTGTCCGGATAGAGATGAATAATCTCCTCCCATATAAAGAGTACCTGTAGTCTTGTTAAGTGCCATAGCTCTAACGGTCACTCCACTAAAACCTGACGTAGGATACCATGATCCTAAATCACCATTTGATTTAACACTTCCTAACATCCAACGTGTCTGTCCGCCTATTTTACTAAAATAACCACCAATTAAAACTTCATTTTGAGAGTTCAATGCTAACGTGTTCACAGTAGCGTTTGATCCTTCAACTCCACCAGAAACAGCCCAAGTCGTCAAAGCTCCACTTGTAAATTTTAACGGTGCTATCGACGAAGTTCCTGAGATGATATGAAGTTTTGCTGTTGGTGTTGTAGTCCCTATACCGACGATTGCAGACGAAAAACACGAATTTTTGCCACAAAACTGGTGCCGATTCCGAAAAAATTATTTTGGCAAAATCAATTTCAGATAATCTTTGTCGGGTCGAATAAAAAGACTGCTGACTTCATCACCGAGATGTTGTCTAAGTCGATAGGTTGACGCCCACCGTGAAATGCCAAAGTACGAATTCATACTATTACGCAGACGCTCAAGTGACTCTTGCTCTAAACCACTGCGGCTTTTTTTCCACTGATGAACAAGGCTAACCATTTTACCAGCGGTCCTAACGCGAATTTGGCGGCGGTAGGGCTTATGAATAAAGCCAATAAAATCAATGCCTTGGTGAATTGGAGCAATCCGCTTTTTAAACGGGTGTAGTTCAAGTTTTAGTTTTTCATGCAAGAAGTTTTGAATGATAACGAACTGTTCATTCAAAACCTGAGGCGATTTATCTAAAATCACCCAGTCATCAACATATCTGTAATAGTATTTTGCTCGTAGCAGGTGTTTTACAAACTGATCCAGCGCATCCAGATAAACATTGGCAAAGAACTGGCTGGTCAAATTTCCGATGGGAAGACCTTTATTTGCAGCAGCATTCATCAGGCTTTTATGTCTGGGGACACGATCAAAGGCAGGTCGCTTAGATTTTAAAATGCAATTTGTGCGCGGATCGTGAAAGATTACCTGCGAAACCAAAGCAGTAAGCCAAGGCTCTTGAATTTTGGGTATAAGCATTGAAAACAAAATTTCTTTATCAATACTGACAAAGAAATTACGAACATCGCCCTGCAAGTAATAACAAGATTCATTCCAGTTCCGTGTGATACTTCTCATGCCAGACCACAAGCGATCAGAACCATCAAGAACCCCACGCTCAGGAATACAGGCAAAAGAGTTGCGAATGAAGCTTGGGTAAAATCTTGGAGATAGGCGGTTGTAGATAATGTGATGAACAATGCGATCACGAAAAGTTCCGGCCCAAATTTCACGAACCTTGGGCTGCTCGACAACAAAGGCAATACTCTGACTGATTTTGTACTGGCCGGAAATTAAGTCCTGATACAGATTAAAAAGATTTTTTTCGAGGTGAAACTCAAAAGATTGTGCGTGAATGGTATTGCGCTTGCCTTTGCGGCAATCAAAATAAGCGTTTACAACTTCTTCAAACTCAAGCTCCACCTTGGCTACCTCAAAAAAAATTCAGGCTTGTGCAGATCCAGCTCCGCACACAACGGACGTAGTAAGCATTCGTCTTATTATTATTATTATTATTATTGATGTAACCATTGTTGAAGTTGAAGTTCCACGCATTCGTTGTATTGTTCTCCGTGGACGACCAATAGTTATTGGAATACACACAGTGCGATGGATCTCTTGTTATTCTGCCTCCCGATTGCTCAAGCACAGAACCCACGCTTTGACTGGATGCCAAACGCAGATATGAGTTGAACACATGATCCAACTGAACCCATCCCGAGATGAAATCGCTCTCTAAAAAACACCTTGGCATCTTTTATTCTCGCTTCCGCACAAGCCTGAAGTTGGTCAAGCTAGCCTAGAAACAGATTTTTTCCAACCCTCGGCTTGCCGAGCTAAGGATTCTGTTAAAAGCACAAGAGCTGCAAAATTTCATCACGCAACCGCTGGCCAACTGTGAACTTAAATTCACGCGGAAAATCCTTGGTTACATGGACAGCTTGCTGAAGAAGCTCATAACTTTGTTTGTAGATCGGTAAGTGCTCGTGTCTTGCCATAAATTTATAAAAAAAAATCCCCCGCCTTACGGCGGGAGGAAAAAATAATCAAATGACCTAATCTTCAATAATTGCCACAAAGTGGCAATTAGAATCTCCGCACACAACGGACCAAGTAAGCATTCGTCTTAGTATAAACATCCATGGAACCATTGGGGAAGTCGAAGATCCACGCAGTCGAGGCATTGGACTCCGTGGACGACCAATAGTTATTGGAATACACAAAACCTCCAATATTTGGTGAATTTTGGTAAAGTAAATTAAGCTCTTGGCGCGCAGGCAAATACCAGTCTGAATATCCAGCATAGGTCATGTTTTCGCAGAATTGTGCAGCTTGGGCAGTTGTATAGCCTGCGAGAGTGCTTGATTGGGTTTTACCATCGGTTGTATTCCTTAAATTTAAAAGCGTATTTGATTCTGGAGCCGCTGTTGCCCATGCTTTGGTCACTGTATCCGTGCCACCAGCACAAGTTGGTGTACTTGAATTTGTACAACCACCCGGTGTAGTGAAGTATTGTTTACCGTTGTAACTACCGACGTAAATTTGACTCATTCCACCCGTAGCATCTGCCGTCCAGCAGCCATAACCTACAGTGCAATCCTCTGTTTGGTTGTTTAAGGCCCACACAGAACCAAGTTTCATAACGGTTACTGATTGCAAGTTTTTACCTTGCATTTCGATCGTAGAAACACCACCAGGGAATTTATCTGATCCATTTGGTGTAATGGTCAGGGTTTTCGCGACTTGACGATGAATTGTTACACTGAAGCCATCACTGACACCGCTTAACGCCGGAAGATTCACAACTCCATTGGCGTTGTTGCTGTAATAGAAAACCTTACCGCTATCTGAGCTTGTGATTGTATAGGGGGTGCTGGATACGTTCACAGCTCCTGCAAAGCCACCACCTGACGGAGTTTGCCATGAGGCTTTACCAGAAGCATCCGATGTTAGAACTTTGCCCGAGCCTTGGGTACCATCCACCATCTTAATTGAACCACTGACTTCGAGCTTTTCTGAAGGTGTCGTTGTTCCAATACCAACATTGCCACCCGAATAACTAATCGTTGTACCGGATGTACTCCACTGTGATCCTGTCATCGCACTCATTGAAGCTGTTAGG
>JBKBTW010000089.1:0-10318 GCA_046291245.1 Pseudobdellovibrio sp.
ATTGCCATAAGCGATATCGTTCGGAAGCTCGTAAGGTACACTTGAGGCTTGAGCCAGTGCTGAGAGTTCTTGTTGAACTGCCCTTGCGAATTCTGGTTGATCTCCATTGGTCTCTTGAGCGGCCGATTTCTGAGGATTCACTTCGGGTGATGTTGGTTTTTTTTGTTGTGATGTTTGAGGTTTGGCGTTTTGAAAAGCACCAAGGTTTTGAGCTTTAGTTTGTTTTTCTACGCGTTGAGTTTTTTCAGCTAAAAATTGAGCGGGATCTGTGATTTCTTGAGGAGTTTGATCGACTGTGTTTTTAACAAAGGGTTTTTCAAAATTTTTTTCACGCTGTGGATGGTCTGTGTTTTCTACAAGCTCGACGATAGTTGTATCTTTATTAAGGTCTGGTTGAGGTGCAAATTTAATCACCTCAAATAACAGAAAATGTAAAAGCAAGCTAAATGCTATTAAAGATACAAAACGCAACATAACGATTATGAATGTATCATTTTTAGATCTCAAGTTAAGACAATTTTTAGCCGATAAAGAATTTATTCGGGGGGACTATGGCTAAAATTATTGATATGACTTCGCGCTTGAAATCTATGACTGAAAATCGTGCAACTAATTTAATATCAGAAGTCGCGCAGGAGAATCAAAATTTGCTTAAAATAATAGACTTTAAAGATAAATATCAACCTATTTTATCTAAAGAGCGCAGACAAGTCGAGCGTACAATACTCTCTGATTTGATCAGTGGTATGATCGTTATTCCAGAAAAAGGATTAATTAAAATTTCTTTATATGATATTTCAAATGAGGGATTGTCTTTTACAATGTCTCCAGAAATGGGCTCTTTTAAAGTCGGTGAAGAAGTCGCTTTAAGAGTGTATTTAAATCGAAAAACTTATTTTCCGTTAAACGTAAAAATAAAACATGCAACTTTTGATACTCAAGAAGAAGTTGTTCGTCATGGGGTGGAGTACAATCAAGGCGTATCTACTGATGTTGCGCTTCAGCATTTTGTGAATTTTATTATTTCATTAAGTGAAGGTCTTAAAATTGACAATGGTGATTTTATGATTGGACCTGTTAGTTAAATAATCGTATTAAATTTTTGCTTTACTTATTCAAAACTTTTTTGAAGTAGCTCAGCTTTTTTGTTTAAAAACTCGTTCTTAAACTTTGACTCTCAGTCAGTCTTGTTGTCGAATTTAAGTAAGACATAAATAAGGAGGTCTTACTTGAGTTCACCTTCAACATCAACGCCATCGCCATCGACATCACCCTCAAAAGCAGCTAAACCAAAACGTAGAAAAATTGTCATAGATACTAACGTTATATTATTTGATGCTTTTGCTTTATTAAAATTTGGGGATGTGGATCTTCATATTCCGTTTGCAGTTATTGAAGAGGTCGATAAGTTTAAGCGCGATCAAGGTGAGAATGGACGTAATGCGCGCCAATTCAGCCGTTTTATAGATGTTCTTCGTTCAAAAGGCCCTCTAGCTCAAGGCGTGCAGATAGACAATCACGAGACGATTGTCTTCATCACAACCGATATGATTATGTCAGGAATTCCAACGGAGTTAGATCAGAACAAAGCTGATAATAGGATTTTAAGCACAGCGATTGTATTACAAAAACAATATCCAAAAGCTAAAGTTGAGTTGATTTCAAAAGATATTAATCTTCGTATTAAAGCTGATGTGTATGGGGTTTTTGCAAGCGATTACGATAACTCAGATGTTAATCAAGACGATTTATATGAAGGGTATTTAGAAATTGAGGTTGCACCTCAGGAGATTGATACTTTTTATAAAGACAAAAAAATTGTTGTTAGTCAAAAACTGTATGCAAATCAGTATGTAATTTTAAAAGATTCTTCGAATGAAAATCACTCAGCTATTGGACGTTACTCAAATGCGGAAAAAACAATTCTACCGTTAATCAATCCACCAGACAGCATTTGGGGTATTCATGCGCGCAATGTAGAGCAAAGCTTTGCACTGGATGCTTTGTTAAATGATGAGATTATGATGGTTTCTTTAGTGGGAAAAGCGGGTACAGGTAAAACGTTGTTAGCTATAGCTGCCGGATTATTTAAGACTTTGGATGAAGGACGTTTTCAGAGATTGTTAGTGTCTCGTCCAATCTTTCCGATGGGAAGAGATATTGGTTATTTGCCAGGTGATATTGAACAAAAGTTAAATCCTTGGATGCAGCCAATCTTTGATAACGTAGAGTTTTTAATGGGGGCCGATAAAAAAGCAGCTGGACGAGCCCAAGAGCTCATCAATCAAGGGATGCTTAATATTGAACCACTTACGTACATTCGTGGTCGAAGCATTCCGAAGCAGTATTTGATTGTGGATGAAGCTCAAAATTTAACCCCACATGAGATTAAAACGATCATTACTCGTGCAGGTCGCGATACAAAAGTGATTTTAACGGGTGATGTCTACCAAATTGATAATCCTTATGTGGACTCGGCGAATTCTGGTTTGACTCATGCTGTTGAGAGATTCAAAGGACAAAGTATTGCGGCCCATGTCACATTAACTAAAGGTGAGCGTTCTGAGCTTGCAGAGTTAGCGGCTAATATTCTATAGTGTAAAAACTCTAAAAAAAGATGTTGTTGTTTATCTGCAACGTCTTTTTATTTGGAGTGAGTTTACAGCGAGGAATATATGTCAGCATTAAACATTCAGGCAGTGAATACTATGGATAAAAGCAGTCTAAATAAAAATATTGATGTGGGTTATACCGCGAGCATAAAAGTTGTTATCACGGATAAAATGGTTCGTCAGTTTGCTGAGCTTTCAGGTGATTATAATCCAATTCATTTGGATGATGATTATGCGGCTACAACAATTTTTAAAAAAAGAATTGCGCATGGAATGATTGTTGGAGCTATTATTTCTCGTTGTTTAATCGAGACTATCGGCAATGGCGGCATTTATCGCGGACAAACATTGAAGTTTTATAATCCTATTTTCATAGATGAAGAAATCACATTTGAACTTACAGTTGTTAAGATTCACAAAACTCGCGGTTTAGGTGTAGTTGAAACAGTAGCTAAAAAAGCTAATGGAGATTTAGTTGCAAAAGGCGAAGCTACAATAGTGACGGCCTCAGGTGTATCAGGGGATAATGTTAATTAAAAAACTTTATATTCCATAATTAAGTTGATAGTATAGCCTGCTTGCGGACAGACAAATTACGGCTATTATCAATTTGTTTGACAAAAGGCATAAGTCAAAATTTTTAGAGTGTAGGTATGTTTCACAAATGCACCACATTTTTTGTCATAACAGTTCAAATGCAAGTTTAATTAAATTGAATGTAGCGTTTTTTAATTGTTTTTAGTCTTTTAGCATTTCCGAGCTAAATGGTATGTTATTTGTTACTGATCTTGGGATGTAGATAATTGTAAATTTTCTCGGAAAATCTTTATTGAGAGGTTTTATGCTAAAAACTGTAAAATGTTTATCAATGATTAGCGCAATGATAACATCGTTATTGTTGATGGGGTGTGAGATTGGAACCACAACTCCCCTTTATGATCAAACAGGGTTAATTATTCAGGATACAATTTATTTAAACAAAGTATCTGATTTTTCTTTAAACTCTCAAGGTAGAGCTGAAAAGTTTTATCTTTTGCAAAATAAACCACATTACAATCAAGAGATTACTCTAGATGTTTCAGAAATTAATGATAAAGATATAAGCGAAATTTACGGTGAAATTAATTGTAATTCAGAAATAGTTATTAAAACTAATGATTTAGTTCCTCAGTATAAAAAAAGTAAAACCTTAGATTTTAAAATTTTTGGTTCTTCAACACTATGGCAATTAAGAGGGTTAGTTCGCTCTAGCCATGCAGTTTTACATATAGGAAAAAATATTAATCACTGCGATTTAAGATTTAGATTTGTTACAAAAGATCAAAAAACAATTTTAGGTGGTATGAGCTTAATTAATGAAAACGTTAAATTTCCATTTTTACGACAATTAAATTTAGCTAAGGAAAACTGTAAATATAATGAAGATATTCATAGCTCAGATGTAAATATTTTATTTACAAATTCATATAAAAATATGACCTGTGTTGAATCTGTAGAGAAGATAGAAACCCTTGAAAAGTCAGAGTCAGGTTTTCAAGAAAAAGTAAAAGCTTTACTAGGGCAAAATGTATCGCAGAGTTTTATCGACAAAGCAGATCCTTTAGCTGATTTAGATTTTTCAAAAGCACCTAAGCTCAAGGCAATTTTTGTAGCTTCATTAGTTTATCGCAGTGATTTTTATGGAACAATGATAAGCCGTTTATTGAAGTATCATGCAGATCGCGGAACCATTGTGTATATTATCACAACTGGATACATGCAATCTGATGAAGATCATAAGCGGTTAACGGATTTGGTAAGATCTAATGGTAATATTAGATTGCAAGAGTATGCATATAATGCCGTGGAGAAAGGCTTTAAAACCATAGAAGGAAAAATCGCAGAGCTTCATAGAAATATGCATATCAAAATGTTTGTAACTTTATCGGATGATCAAGAAAACAATGTAGTCATTACAGGTGGGAGAAATATCCATGATGGGTTTCTTTTTGCTAAAAAGCCTCCATATGAAAAATATAATATCATATCTCAATATGCAGAAGAAAATCATGTTTATTGGAGTGATTTTGAAATCAAAATTGTATCTCAAAATTTAGCAAAAAGTGTATTTACGCATTTATTAACATTTTGGAACCGAGAAACTACAAATCAAAAAGTAAGTTTTATCAATCAGGCGAAAGCCAATCTTGATGTAAGAACTTTAATAGCGCAAGGGCAAGAAAAACCAATCATGAGGCATATTATATCTATACCTTTTAATGATAATATGGCTTTAGAACAGCTTTATGTAGATATGATTGATCGATCTCGTAAGTCTATCAAGTTATCCAGTCCATATTTAAGACCGACGGATAAAATTTCACAGGCTTTAGAAAGAGCAGCTCAAAGGGGCGTGGATGTTGTTATTCAAACTCGTATAGATTTAAAAGGTGACACTCAAGCTTGGCTATACGAGGAAATGAATAAAACAAGTATCAATGACTTACGTGATAAAGTGAAAATTTATGAGTGGACTAAGCCTTCAATATTACACTCTAAATTTTTACTTGTTGATGGGAGTTTTGGTTTCGTAGGCTCTGTTAATGTAAGCCGCAGAAGCTTTATACATGATATAGAAAGTGGTTTTTTAATCTATAACCAAAAGTTTATACAACATATGGAAGATATTTTTAATCAATATGTTCAACAATCAAGACTCATCACTCAAGATCAAAAACGTAAACCAATACCCTCAACAGTTTTAAAGTTAGTCCCAAATCTATTCTAAGTTTTGGGCTCGAATGGCGCATTTCTGTCAGGTGAAAGCTGTACTAAATACATTGTTTTTGATAGATATTAAGATCCTGTTGAATCAACTTGTCATGAGAGTCGCGCCGGCATAAATAAGCCCTATGACTAGAAACGCTTTATTTTATTTATGTTTAGTGATTTTAACACTTTTGGCAGAAAGCTTGGCGTATGCAAGCACTTGTTCTAAATACGTAGGCGCTTGCGAGTATTATCTGTGTAAAGAGCAAACAGATCAGTGTGGTCAAAGAGGTTATTATTTAGATTTTGCTTATAAATATTGTGTTAAATATAAAAAGTCAGAGAGTAAATATTCAGAGCTTGGGCAAATTTTTATCTCAAATATTAGACGATGCTTGCAAGACGAGCTAGAGACCGCTCAGCTTGATCGAAAAACTAATAGTTGTAAAGATATTAAGAAATACGCGATAAATACTCATAAAAGTTGTTATTCTAAATATAGATTCTGTGAGTTGTCTTATGCAGATCAGTGGAGAGTTAAATACACAGCGAAATCAGCCCTACTGGATCCCGCAATTTTAGGATTTGCACTTTATCTAGAAAAATCCTGTTTGTAGATTTAAATTATAAATCACTTAAGTTTTATAAATACAGTTGGAGTTTTTGTCGTAAGGACTCTTTAAATTCCAACTTCAGAGATTCGATACTTTTCTGAAATAAATGAGTATCGTTAGGAGCTTGGGTTGAATTTTGACGCTGCTCAAGTATTTTTTCAACATTAACCATAGTTTCTGTTTTGAATCCACAAGGATTGATGCCGGTAAAAGCATGAGGGTCGTTAGTGAAGTTAATAGCAGCTCCGTGATAGGTGATCCATTTTTTTACAGCTATTCCTAATGAGGCAATTTTTTGCTGATTGATCCATACGCCAGTTTCGTCGGTTTCAGTTTGCTGGCCTGGCATTTTTTGTGGAGTTTTACCTGTAGCTTCAATACTATAATGTTTTAAGGTATCTACAATAGCTGCTTCGAAAGATCTTAAATACCCACGAATATCTTGAGCTACGCGTGATTCAGATGTGATCTTGCCAGAAGAATCAGTTTTTAAGCCGCGAGGGTTTTTTAAATTTAAGATTGGATACACAACAATTTGTGAAGGGCCGTGATAAGTTGCGCGGCCACCTCTAGAGATCTCGATAACCTCGCCTTTCCATGCAAAAATGTCGTGTAGCTGGGTTTGTCTTCCAGTAGTCACTACTGGTGGGTGACTACAAAATATAAGATACCCAGGATGGGTTTCATTTTTATCAATAGAAAGACTTAGCTTTTCTACATAGGAAAGCTGCTTTTCTAAAGCATCTTGATAAGGAATAAGACCCCAGTCTTCAAAAATCATATGAGTCACTTTTAATCTAGAATATATTGTTTTGTCACGATTTATAGAGGGTGTGTAAGGTATTAGTTTTAAAAATATGTGCATTGTAATAAACAAATAAAAAAGGAACTCTTGTCTAGAGTTCCTTTTTTATTATCGTACTATATACACGTAGTATGTTGAGATTAAGTATAAGTCACTAAGCGTGAGCTGATTTATTAGCATTACTTAATGGTTTTTGAATAATGTGAATTGCATGACCTAAAGTAGCTTCAGCGGCTTCCATCATTGTTTCACCTAAAGTAGGGTGCGGATGTATTGTGAGCGCGATATCTTCTAAACGTGCACCCATTTCAATGGCTAACGCAGCTTCAGAAATTAAATTAGAAGCTTCAGGTCCAACAATATGTACACCTAAAACAACATGTGTTTTCTTATCTGCGATCATTTTAACAAAACCATCTGTCTCAGACATGCTTACTGCACGGCCATTAGCTGCAAAAGGAAACTTCGAGATTAATAAATCTGTGTGGCCTTTTGCTTTACACTCAGCCTCAGTCATACCAGCACTTGCGATTTCTGGGTCCGTAAATACAACAGCAGGAACTGTTTTCGCATCGTATACGCGGTTTTGCCCTGAGATAATCTCTGGAACCATAACACCTTCGTGAGAAGCTTTATGTGCTAACATAGGTTGTCCGCAAATATCACCAATAGCAAAAATATGTGATACGTTTGTGCGTCGTTGAGCATCAACTTTGATAAAACCACGCTCATCAACATTAATACCAACACCTTTAATGTTAGCTTGATCGCCATTTGGTTTACGACCAACAGTCACTAAGATTTTATCACATTTAATAACTTCGTCTTTCCCGTTAATTTCAACAGTGACTTCGTAGCCATCTTTAGTTTTCTTCTGGCCTTTAGCTTTAGCTCCAAATTTAAATTCAATACCGGCTTTTTCAGCTTTTCTTAAAACAACTTGAGCGCAGTCTGGATCAACAACACCAGCTAATAATGAAGTGTTTGCTTCAACCACAATAACTTCTGTACCCAATTTACGTAAGTATGAAGAAATCTCTAAACCAATGTAACCACCACCGATAGCAACTACACGTTTCGGGATGGAATCAAAATTTAAAGCTCCAGTAGATGAGCAGATATCTTTTTCATCAAATGGAAAGCCCGGTATTTCAATAGGGCGAGACCCAGTAGCGATAATAAAATGCTTAGCGGTGATAGAGTCTGAGCCTGCAGCTGATTTTAAAGTTAACTCTTTAGTTGTTTTAAAAGTGGCTTCACCTTTTAAAATTGTAACTGAGTTGCCTTTTAATAATTGGTTAACTCCGCCAGACATTTTATCACAAACAGATTGTTTCCATTTAACAAGAGTTTTCATATCAACATCAATACCGCCTTTGATATTTAAACCCATAGTTTTAAAGTCATGTTGAGCTTTATGTAGTAAGTGTGTTGCTGTGATCATTGCTTTTGAAGGAATACATCCAACATTTAAACAAACACCGCCTAAAGCTTCGCGTTCGATAACAGCAGTTTTAAACCCTAATTGAGCTGAACGAATGGCAGCAACATATCCACCAGGGCCAGATCCTATAACGACAATATCAAAATTTTGTGTAGCCATATTTATAATCCTTTACTTTCTAGTGATGAGGCTAAGATAAACCCATCATCATCACGCCCGGGTTTTGAATTTTATTAAAGAATGATTTTAAGAAATTAGCCGCTACCGCACCATCAATTAAACGGTGGTCAGCTGTGATTGTGTAATTCATAACTTTAATTGAGCTTAACTGACCATTTTTAATAATTGGCTTATCTTGGATTTTGTACATACCAAGAATAGCAACTTCAGGATGATTAATGATTGGTGTTGCGTACATACCACCTACAGATCCAATATTTGTAATTGTGATCGTAGCACCTTTCATCTCATCTGGTTTAAGTTTTCCATCACGTGCACGCTTAGAAAGGTCTAAAATCTCTTTAGAAATTTCTAAAATAGTTTTTTGGTCTGCATTTTTAATGACAGGAACAACTAAACCGTTTGGAGTGTCCGCAGCAAAACCAATATTAAAATATTTTTTGTAAACGATTTGTGAATTTGCATCATCGATAGAAGCATTGAACATCGGAAACTCTTTAATAGTTGCAATAAGCGCTTTCATTGCAAAAGGTAAGTAAGTGACTTTTGTTCCATTTTTCTCTGCATAATCTTTTAATGACTCGCGTAATGCAACTAATTGCGTAACATCAACCTCATCCATTAAAGTAAAGTGCGGTATAATGGCTTTAGACATTTGCATATTTTGAGCGATTTTTTTTCTGATGCCGATTAAATCTACGCGCTCTTCAAGTTGAGCATTCGTAGAGTTATAAGCAGGTTTGGGAAAGTTCATTGCAGGAGTTCCAGCCGCTGTTGCGCCAGTGCCTGTTGATGTAGAAACTGAAGTGTTTCCACCTTTTACAGACAAAACATCTTCGAGAGTTACACGCCCTGCTAATCCTGATCCAGTTAAACCATTGATATCCACACCTAATTCACGCGCAAGTCTTCGCGTTGCTGGAGTAGCCAGAACTTTGGAGTCGGCTACAGGTGGAAAAATTCCTGCAGCAGAAGTTGAGGCAGAAGCAGCGGCCATAGGTTGTGGCGCAGACACAGGAACTGTTGTAGTAGATGAAGAAGCGGCATGACCATTAGAAGACGACTGTGGTTTTGTAGCCGCTGAAGAAGAAGCTCCTGATAAAGTTAAAATCACAGATTCAACCTTAATAACATCCCCTTTTTTAAATTTAAATTCTTTAACAGTTCCGGCAACAGGAGTTGGCACTTCAACAGTAGCTTTGTCCGTCATGATTTCAGCAACAGTTTGGTCAGCTTTGACCGCATCTCCAATGTTAACAGTCCATTTAATTAACTCACCTTCAGTAACGCCTTCACCGAGTTCTGGTAACTTCACATCAACAGTTCCGCCACCAGTGCTCGTTTGAGTTGTTGCGGATGCAGCAGGTGTTGCAGCAGATGAAGCCGCTTGAACTGGAGGTGCAGAAGCTTTTTGAGTCGTAGCAGCAGCACCGTCTAATTTTAAAATCACGGATTCAACTTTAATCACTTGTCCTGGTTTGAAAAGTAATTCTTTAACAGTTCCAGCTACAGGAGTTGGAACTTCAACAGTGGCTTTGTCAGTCATGATTTCAGCAACAGTTTGGTCAGGTTTAACAACATCACCTGGTTTAACTAACCATTTGATTAATTCGCCTTCGGTAACGCCTTCACCTAATTCAGGTAATTTAATATCTGTCATTTTAGTTGCTTCCTTTCAATGTAGTCTCGGTTGTATTTTGTTCTTTTGATTGTTTATTTAAAGTTCTATTTTGTTTAATCATGCCTTCCATAAAAAACTCGCCTGCGCGATATGAACTCCGCACAAGTGGTCCTGAAGCCACATATAAAAACCCCATCTCTTCTGCAGTTTTTTGCCACCACTGAAATTTTTCAGGTGTGATGAACTCTATAACTTTTAAGTGTTTAGGAGTGGGCTGTAGATACTGCCCGAATG
>JBKBTW010000090.1:0-10305 GCA_046291245.1 Pseudobdellovibrio sp.
TTTTTGAATGCCTTCACTTGAAGCATTCAGTTGATTAATCCGTCCACCTATTTCTGCACGAGCCAAATTAATTTGATTCAAGGCTTGGTCCAATGCGTCCAAGGAAGCCTGAACTCCAGTTTTATCATTGGTCTTTAAAGCGCTTTCCAACCCTGAAATCGTCGAAAATATATTCACACCATAAGACTGTGCGGCTACAGCACGATCTCCCAACTCGCCACCGACAGCTGCATTTGCAGGACCCCTCAAGGGCACGTCTTCTTGAGTATTTTTAGCTTCTTCTTTTAAAAACTCCGATTGAATTAAATCGACTTTGTATTTTTGCAAGTCCTCAACAGTTTTAGGTGCACTTTCTTCATTATGAGAAACAGACTGATCAAACGAAAGTCCTTCACCTAAAAACACCATAGAGCCAGGCAAGTTTATTGGAACATACTGCCCAGATAAGTTTTGCACTCTGATATTTCCATCATCACCTGCGTACTCTCCTTTACCAGAAAAAGGCGTCGCCGTTGTTTTATAACCTGCAAAGATATAGCGATCTCCAAATTTACGATTACTCATCTCCACAACGGAGTTAAAAATTTGGCCCACTTCAGAACCTATCATTTGACGAGGCAATCCTGAGTTTGTATCACTTGCTGCTTGCAACGCCAATTCTTTAGCTCTGACGACAGCATCCCCTAATTGAGCTAATGTGGACTCTGTCACATCTAAAAAGCTTTTAGCAAAAAATATGTTTTTATCAAACTGCTCTAGTTTTTTATTTTCCGTTCGTGTTTCTAAAACTTTAGCCATTCCCGTAGGATCATCAGAAGGCTTTGTAACGCGTTTCAAAGTAGCAGCTTGATTCTGCAAAGATGACAATTCCGATCTCGTTTTATTGAGATTATTCATAGACTGAGATTGAAGCATTTTATCTGAAATTCTCATGACTCAAGCCCTCCTTTCTATAAACGCTTAAGACTTAACACGGTATCAAACATTTCATCTGCCGTGCGTATGAGCCTAGCTGAAGCCTCAAATGATTTTTGATATTCGATCATTTTCGCAGCTTCTTCATCCATATTCACACCGCTAATACTCTCGCGAATATTTTGCAGCTGATCAAAAGAGTTTTTTTGACTCTCTAATGCACTATTTGCTCGCTGGGTTAAAACACCAATTTCACTGACTTTTGCATTGTAGAAATCATCAAAAGTGTACTTACCCTCTTCCATCATAGGACGAAGCTGCAAGTTCTGAATCACATTCGCTACCGTATTATCACCTTCAGCATTTGGCTGTGCAGCCGCAGCGATACGGCTTATATCCTTCATAATTTCCGAAGAAACTTTGATATTATCTATTTTAAAAGGTTGATTAGGGTCCGCTGATTCAAAAAACTTAACTCCTGGCATTCCATGACGGTCATAACCCTCATAGTGAGCCTTATTCACTTCATTTGTTAAATTAAAAGCGAGGGTTTCTAAATTCTGCACCATAGATTCTGTTACGTTATCACGAATATCTAAAGCCGCTCCTACTTTACCTTTTTTAAATTGCTCAGTGATATCTAAAGCCGCTCCACCTTGAGTAAGCTCATGCTGAACACGCATTTGACCACGTTCATTTTCTACAGCCTTCAATTGACTGCTTGATGTCCCTGCGACTAACACAACAGGCCCACCTGATACATTTATCATTCCCGACTTAGGATCTTCGGCATAACTAATATCTATATTTTCAGATAATTTTTTAATTAAAGCATCTCGATGATCGCGTTCATCATTTGCCGTACCAGAGCCATTGATTTCGAGTTGCTGGATTTTTTGATTTAAATCTGCAATTTCTTTTACAATACCGTTCACTTCCGTGATGTTAAACTCGATATTTTTATTCATATCTGTTTTCACATCTTCCATTAAACGCTTCGTCTCTTGAAAAGCCTTAACTAACCCTACCGAAGCCTCTCGCACCTGAGTACGACTCACTGCGCTTTCTGGATTGTTTGACAAATCTCTAAATGCATTAAAAAAATTTGAGATTGAATCATTCAAACGTTTTACATTTTGTTCGTTCACAGCAGCTTCAAGACGATTCAACCCTTGCGCTCTTTGATCCATATTTTTCAAAACTGAATTTTCACGCTCTAGTTGCTTTTCAATCCACGGGTTATTCACACGGCTAATACCCGCAAGTTTTGCGCCAGTTCCTAATTGATAGTGACCTTCATTGATAGCAGGATTTGTTTTAAGATCGACTTTTTGACGAGAGTAGCCCTCTGTGGATTTATTTGTAATATTGTGCGAAGTCGTTTGCATAGCCGTTTGGCTGAGCATTAACCCTCTTCGTCCAACATCCATCATCCCATTAATCTTGGCCATCCCTTGCCCCTTGTTATTTAAATAACGACTTAAACAATCCTTGTTTAAGTTGGATTTAATTCTCTAAGCTTCGCGTTTTACCAAGTGCCCAGACGTATCTGGACCTTGCTTGTACTTACCTTTATTTTGATAAGTTTTTTGCCCACTCAAATGATCTTTAAAATTATTCAATGCTGAATTCACGCTTTGCAAAGCTGAATTCGCATAAATTTCATTTTCTTTATTTATTGCACTTAATCTGTTGATCACAAGTTCCAATGCAGAGTGCATAGTCCGAAGTTTTTCACCTTCTACACCACCCATTTTTTGAGAGATCTCCAAAAGACGAGGTTGTTCATAATCTGCCCCGATCAAATGCGCTAACTCTGAAGCATAATTCATTCTCAAAGAATCCAAGTATTTGATTTTAGAAATAAGTTGTTCTTTGTGAGTGTTGTTATCTTCAAGATCATTCATATTAGCCGCAATAAGAATGTCTTTTTCTTTTCTAACAAGATCAAGTAATTGACGATAATGCTTTAGCATCTCATCCAAATTGATCGCTAACTTATCATAGGCAATTTTTTTTAAAGTGACAGAATCCATCGTCTACCCATTTCCTTAAGTCGTCCTGACTCTTTGAGATCTAATGTTATTCGTTATTCGTTTTTCCAGCAGCTAAAAGATGTTCATCAACCATTCTCTCGGCAATTGCCTTAGAATCAATTTTATAATTTCCACCATCAATTAATTTCTGAAATTTTTCTACTTTTGCTAAATCAACATCAGGAGAAGCCATGGCAATTTCTTTTGCGTGTTGAATATCTTTAGCACGCGTCGATAAATCTACTTTGACCGAACCCATCTCTGGTGAGTTTGCTAATCCCATGGATTTAGAAGCATCATTGGCATTTGCAGTCCCGTCAGCTTTTTTTGATTTATCCGCTTTCGAGGTATCTGCCAAATTTAAATTCTGACCGATTTTGTTATGAGTAATTTTCATTTCAAACCTCCAAGCTAATGTATAAGCTAAATGTATTTAGCTTGCTCTCTTCATATAGTGTATCATATCAGCACACTTTGACCAAATCATTCTGATACAGATGATTTAACTGTCCATACCAAAGGACTAGTGCTCTCAGCTAGACCTAAGGGTTGTCCCGCCTCTAATTTGTCTCCAGCTGCCAAATAACGTGTTTTCTCAGAGGGTGCACCTTGTGTCAAAATGAGACTCTCTAGACCATTATCGTGTTTAATCTCATATGAAGTTCGATCACCTTCTAATATTTTTTTATTCTGCAAAACCCCTGCCCAGGGACTTTTAACTTCTATATTTCTATCTGTGTTACTTTTCTCAGGCTCAAGAACAAATGTAGTGGATTTTTGTTTATCTGACTGCGAAATATCATGAGCCCCAAGATGTTTGACATTCACTTTATTTTCAAATGGAATCGGGCCTTTAAGAGGTTTATCCTCACTTTTTATCCCTAATTGCGCGCCAAACTTATCAGTTAATTGCTGATAAATAAGATCCGAAAGGCCAAAGCCTCCACGCTTGTTCCACTCAGCGCTGTACTGATCATCTAACTGCTCTTGAAAAATTTTTTCCGCATTGTTGGCTTTAAGCAAGCCACCCTCTTGAACTGTAGAGCGCATTTGCTTCATCATCTCTTTTAGAAAATATTTCTCATAAACATCCGCAACTTCACGCACTTTAGCATCAGCTTCGTGAGAAGAAACTTCTTTCTTCTCATTCAAAGATTTAAAATGATTCACGAAATTTGTGGAATTCATCTTTGACACATCAGACATACTTTAAAATGTCTCCAATTCTCCATGTAAAGCTCCAGCGGCTTTAATGGATTGTAAAATTGAAATTAAATCTTTTGGTGTTACCCCAAGCTTATTGAGCGCTTGAACTAAGTCCCCTACGTTCGCTCCTGTATCAAGCACAGCGATTTTATCCTCAGATGGTGTAAGCTTCTTCGTTTTTTCATCCATCACTTTTAAAGTGATATTGCCATGACTTAATCCTACTTTAGAAATTTTAACTTTTTCGCCGATCACGATTGTTCCCGTTTTCTCATTTATAATGACACGCGCTTTTTGATCCGGGTTAATTTCGATAGCCTCTATTGTGGCCATCAGCTCAACACCTTTATTTTCGTAACTTGAAGGCGTTATGATATCCACAGTTCCTGCATCTTTTGCGGAGGCATATTGGCCCCCTAACTCCTTATTAATCGTTAAAACTGTACGCGCTGCAGTTGTAAAATCGGGATTATGCAAAGTCATGCGATACATTTTACGATTAGCAAAATCCGCTTGAATATCACGCTCAATCATAGCTCCATTCGGAACTCGGCCTACAGTTGTGTGTGTGTCCTTGCCATCACCTAAAACAGAAACTGAACCTTGCGCAACTGCAAATATTTGATCGTTTCCCGCTCTTAATGGAGTTTGCAAGAGCGTACCGCCAACTAAAGAGGATGCATCCCCCACAGCACTGACTGTAATATCCAACGGGTTACCTGCTTTAGCAAAGGCCGGCAATTGAGCTGTAATAATAACAGCTGCCACGTTTTTACTTGTGAGCTGCGCTTGATCAAGCTTAACACCTAATTTTTCTATTAATCTTGCAAACGACTTACTCGTAAATTCCGCATTGCTATCACCTGTACCTTTCAAACCAACCACTAAGCCGTAACCTATTAATTGGTTTTCACGCACACCACGAATACTTGCAATATCTTTTAATCTTGCTGCTTGAATCTCTAAACCTGAGATTAAAACTGTCAAACTCAGTAAAAATCTAAACTTGATCATTATTGAGCTCCCTTTTTAAGATGAATAATGTCATATTGAGAGTCGTACATTTTATCAGAACTGATTGACTCATCATTGAAGTCTTCGGTTCTTACTAAACCCGTCGCAATCAACTTGTAAGGTCTATTTTTTATAGTTAAATACTGCTGCCCTGAAACTCTATATAGACCATTATTAAGTTTTTCAGTGATTTTAACCGGAATATTCTCTACATCTTTTAAATCTAATTTATCTTCTTTCTCATTGAGCTTAGCGGCAACGGGCAATGAAGCAGGTTTTCTATCTGCTACGCGTTTTTCAGCCATAGCCTGAGCCTCATCATCATTATCAGCTTCTTTTTTACTGAGGATGACTTGCTTCTCTTTTTCTACATCTGCTAAACGTTGTTTTTCCTGTTCAGCTTTCTGAATTTTTTCCTCTTCCTGCTTTTTTTGATTTTCTAGTTCAACCAATAAATCTTTAATAGTTTCAGCTTTCATCTCTACAATTTTCTTTGCTGAGCCTTCAAGTTTGACTTGCGTAGGATCACCCTCTCTACGATGTTTATTTTGTGCAAATAAATAACTCGTTTGTCCTTCCATCACCCATAATGATCCCGCGCCAGCATGCAGATCTGAGTCTTCTTCCATTTTTTCACGCGTCATTCTTTTATATTGCCTATCAGAGACAGGTGAGTAATTTTCCATATCAGAGTATTTTGTAAATGAATCTTTAATCTCTTCTTTGGCCACTTCGGCGGGCTTACTGTCATCTCTAAACCAGTTTTTTAAGGTCGCACAACCTGAAAAAAACAAAAAACTCGTCAGAAAAAATAAATTTAAACTTTGCTTCACTTCTACCTCTACCTCTTGAATTATTCGATTTTAACAACGCCACGATCTACGATTTTGGCAGCAAACATTTTTTGAGAATCTAAATTTTTAACGCGTATAACATCACCCACGGCACCAGCTTCATCAGCTTGTGCTGTAATAGAAATTTCAAGTGCGTCCACCCCAAAAATGGCTTTAACCATTTGACCTTTTTTCATCACTTGCTCACGCTTAACATCACGTTGACCAATCATTTGACCTGCTGATAAAAATTTTGCAGCCTGCATACCAACAACAGCCTCTTTACTTGTAATAATATCTTGATAAGAGTTAACCAATCTTTTATCCATCGTCATAGCCTCTTCCATGATAACATCACCTATTTTAAGAGCTCTATTCAATACAGGAACTAATGCGTACTTTTTCACTTCTACAGTCACCCAACCTTTTTGCTGAGGATTGTTCATGGAAAATATTGGCACCATCACACTAGCTTTATTAAAATCTATATTCAAATCCAGATCCCAATCAGAGCCTAAACTTTGAGGAACAGAGTTGATTTGAATAGTGTATTCACACTCACCGCACTTTGCTAAAAGATGATTTTTAATTTTTCTTTCAACTTCCATGCGTGAAACGTTGGATTTAGACCTTAAAATTTTAACTTCTGTTGGAAGTCTGTAATTTGACTTTACGTTTTTAAGTTTTCTGATAAGTTCGGAGCGTGTAATCATGCGTGTGTCGGCATCACCCAATTTAATGTTGCGCAATTCCTCCCGCAGAGAATCATTCATATTACGTGATTCAATGATATCATAGACAGTTATCAGTTCACGCGGAGAAACCTCTACAGCCGAAGGAAGTATAATCTCTGATTTTTCCTGAGCATTTCCGATGACACCAAACAAACATGTTAAAATAAAAATTAATTTAGTCATCATTTAATTACTTCACATTCACCGCTGTTTGCAGCATTTGATCAGATGTTTGAATCACCTTAGAATTTGTCTCATAAGCTCTTTGCGCCGTGATCATATTAATCATCTCATCCACGATATTCACATTACTGGTTTCCAATTGGCCTTGGGATAAAAACCCTGACCCATTTGTTCCTGGTCTTGTTGTCGCCACTTGTCCACTGGCCGCTGTAGGCGAGAAAAGATTTTTACCCAAACTTTTTAAACCCGCAGGATTAATAAAAGTCGCCACTTCCATTTGGCCTAAAACCTGCGGTTCAGAATTATCGCGATGAATAACTCTAACTTCTCCTGCTGGAGTAACTTCTAATGATAAAGCTGTTTCAGGAACTGTGATCTCTGGAATCAAAGTGTTTCCGTTTTTATCAACTATTTTACCCGTAGGGTCTTTTTTAAATGCTCCATCACGTGTGTAAGCAATTTCCCCATCCGGAGTTCTGACCTGAAAAAAACCATTACCTTCAATTTGAAAATCCAATGGGTTATTCGTCATGATCGCTTGACCTGAAGTAAAATCTTTTTGAATAGCGGCTGTGCGAACTCCTAATCCTGTTTGCACACCTGTAGGCGTAATAGATTGAAAACCCGTAGCTTGGCCTGGATCTTTTTGAGAGCTGTACATAAGGTCTTCGAACTCTGCACGAGATTTTTTAAAGCCTGCTGTGTTTACGTTGGCAATATTATTGGCTAACACGTCCATGTTGCTTTGTTGTGCGATCATTCCAGTGGCTGCTGTATTTAAACTTTTAAACATGAAAACCTACCTTTATTTAAAATTAAAAAACTTAACCTTTAGTTGTGCCGACTTGATTGATAAGTTTATCATTCATGTTGTCATAGGCACTAATGGCTTTTTGTGTTCCTTCAAACACTCTCTGAGCCATGATCATGTCTGTCATTTCTGAAATAACATTCACGTTACTTGTTTCTAAAAAACCTTGTTTTAGGCTAGGGTTTTTGGCACTTGTAATTTCGGGATTCAAATTGTCTTTGAATGTATAATAATTATTACCTGATTTCAGAAGTGCATCGGGGTTCATCACATTGACCAAAGATAATTTACCAATTCTATTTTCACCCTCAAAAACTTCACCATTAGAAGAAATCGTGACATTTCCTTGTCCACTAAATTGTAAAGATCTTCCTTCAGTTTCACCTGATACTAATCCATCATCGCCCTCTAAAGCTTCAGTCAAAACAGCGTAACCATCTTTTGTAACTAACTGACCATTCGCATCTAAAGAAAAATTGCCTGAGCGTGTAAGCTTCACTCCATTAGGAGTTGCTACCTCAAAAAAACCTTCACCTTCAATAGCTACGTCTAAGTTACCACCTGTTGATTTAAGGCTACCTTGTTCAAAATTAGTGTACGTGCCGGCGCTGTCCACGAAAGATTGATCGCCACCATTAAGTTGGTAAAAGCTTTCAATAGAAGATGGCACTTTGGGAACTTGAATAACACTTGGTTCTTTTTCCAAAGCTGATAAGTACTCATTAAATGTTTGCTGATCTTTTTTAAATCCAGTTGTGTTCACGTTTGCAATGTTATTTGCTATCGTATCCATTTTAAGTGACTGAGCCATGGCCCCACTTAAGGCTGTGTATATTCCTTTTGTACTCATTCGCTAAAGCTCCTTCCGTGGATCTTATAACTGCTGAAGTTCAGTTGACTTCTATCAATAAAACTTAAACAGCAACGCCAATGCCAAAAGTCAGTCTATAGATCAAGGTCCGTACGCTTTGGGTCATTCCTGAATTTCAAACACTGTATGTGATTTTAAATCTAATTCATCTGCTCGTCTTTCCTCTAGTCTAGGAAAAAGCTGTCATAAATTTGTCGAATAATTAGGACTCGACTGTCAAAAAAGCTTTATCGACCTTTTCATTTCAAAGTGAAATACTGCTTAAATGCGATACATAAGTTCAATTCCATTTCGTATGGTTTTTCTATTTTTATTTTGCGGATTACAAAATACGGTTTTCGCTGCTGTTGATAAAAAAATTGATAACAGTCCTTTGATTGATCAAAAAATCAAAACGATGTCCCTCAAAGACAAATTAAAATTACTTGAGCAAAAACAAACTGCCAAAACTGATCATTTCATTTTTGATCTGCCTGTCACATATAATCATAAAGTCAGCCAGTGGATTTCATACTTTCAAGGACGTGGTAAAGGTTTTTTCAGAAATTGGCTTGAAAAATCATCTAAATACATGCCTTACATCCAAGCCGAACTCAAAAAAGCCGGACTACCAGGAGATTTAGGCTATATGGTGATGATTGAAAGTGGTTTCTCTGCAACAGCCGTGAGCACAGCTAAAGCTGTGGGTCCATGGCAATTCATACCTTCTACTGGAAAAACCTATGGCCTCAATCAAGACTACTGGATTGATGAGCGCCGCGATCTTCAAAAAAGCACTCAAGCGGCGATAAAATATATTAGTTTTTTATACTCTGAATTTGGTTCTTGGTATCTAGTTGCTGCTAGCTACAATATGGGAGAAAGCGGATTAAGACGACAAATAAAAAAACACAACACCAAAGACTACTGGGAACTCGTAAAAAAGGGCGCTCTCCCTCAGGAAACACAAGATTATGTTCCTAAAATTCTTGCAGCACTCATGATTTCAAAAGCTCCTAATTTATACGGATTTAGAAATCTTACACCTGAGTTTCCCCTACGTTATGAGCTCGTAAAAGCTCCAGCAGGAACTGATATTGACATGCTGGCTGATTATTTAAATGTGACTCGAAAAGCCCTTAAAGACTTAAATGCAGAACTTGTTTTAGGTTACATACCAAAAAGTGCGCACTCTCATTGGATCAGAATACCGCCAGGTTCACTCAGCGTGGCACAACAATTTTTTCGTGATCAAAACAAAAAATTTGCGCTAGACTAATCCTATGTTGATAGTGCAAAAATATGGTGGAGCTACATTAGCAGAGCCTCAAAAAATAAAATCAGTAGCGCGTCGAATATCTGAACTCAAAAATAAGAATATTCAAGTCGTGGCCGTTGTAAGCGCCATGGGGCAAACAACAAATCAGCTGATCAATTTAGCCCACGATGTTTCACCTTCCCCTAATTTACGTGAACTTGATATGCTTCTTTCCGTAGGTGAACGTATGAGCATGTCCCTTGTCAGTATTGCACTTAATGATTTAGGTATACAAGCTATAAGCTACACAGGGAGCCAAGCTGGAATTTTAACTGATGAAGCCCATCTCAATGCCATCATTAAAGATGTAAAAGCTCACCGTGTGCAAGAGGCGATACAAAACAATAAAGTTGTTATTTTAGCAGGGTTTCAAGGTGTATCTCCTGTAACAAAAGAAATTACAAC
>JBKBTW010000255.1:0-1488 GCA_046291245.1 Pseudobdellovibrio sp.
CCATCTTAGAATCGATCAAAGCTAAAGGCCCATGCTTCATTTCACCAGCAGCATAGCCTTCTGCATGCATGTATGCTAATTCTTTAAGTTTCAGTGCGCCCTCTAAAGCTATCGGGAAACTTACTCCACGCCCTAAATATAAAAATCCTTTGAATTCTCCAAGTTTACTTGCCGCTTCGTTAAAATATTTATCATACGACAAAACTGTTTCAATCTGACTTGGAACGGCCAACAAACTTTGAACAATTTGTTTTTCACTCACTGGCGATATCACGCCGCGAGCTTTAGCGATTTGCACAGCTAAAATATTTAAGAGAGCGAGTGTGCTGGTAAAAGCTTTCGTGCTCGCCACGCCCACTTCCACACCTGTGTTCATGTACATAT
This sequence comes from Pseudobdellovibrio sp., assembly GCA_046291245.1. Taxonomy (GTDB): domain Bacteria; phylum Bdellovibrionota; class Bdellovibrionia; order Bdellovibrionales; family Bdellovibrionaceae; genus Pseudobdellovibrio. The sequence continues at coordinate 385 of JBKBTW010000255.1, forward strand.
GGCCTAAAGCTTCACGATCTATACTTGAAAGCGTGACATTTGTAATTGAAAGTGTTTTTGCACCTTGCTCTTTAGCTAAACGAATAGCCGCTAAAGTATCTGCTGTTTCACCACTTTGCGAGATCGTCACAATTAAAGTGTTTTCAGGTAGAACAGGTTTTCGGTAACGGAACTCACTGGCAATATCGGTTTCAACAGGAACACGCGAAATCTGCTCAATTAAATACTTTCCAACTTGAGCTGCGTAATAACTTGTCCCACATGCAATGAAAAACACGCGCTCAATTTTTTTATACACTTCAGATGTCTCATATCCGACGTTTTTTAATAAAACAGAGTGTGTCTCAGTGTCGATATAAGGCGCTATGGCTTGAGCTACCGAGCGAGGTTGTTCGTAAATTTCTTTTAACATGAAATGTTTGTAGCCCATCTTTTCAACTTGGTCCGTTGACCAATCCAAAGTTACAACTTCCTTATTTATAACTTCGCCATGACTTGTTAAATATTGGATGTTTTGATCCTTGATATGAACGATTTCACGGTCATTCAAATACACAAAGTTTTTCGTATGTGCTAGGGCCGCTTGCACGTCACTTACGACAAAAAATTCTTTTTTGTCATCTACTTCACCTAAACCCACAATCAAAGGCGGACCATCTTTAAAAGCAATAAGTTCGTTAGGAGATTTTTCCCACATCACTAAAATTGAGAAAGCCCCCACAATTTTATTCAATGTGTTTTGAACTGACTTTAAAAGATTTTGCGTTTTTTGAACATCTTGCCAAATCAAATGTGCTACGAGTTCAGAATCCGTATCTGATTTAATCTCGGCTCCGCTTTTTAAAAGTTCTTCTTTGATGCCAAGGTAGTTTTCAATAATACCATTATGAACGATACTGATCTCACCTACTTGATGCGGATGCGCATTTCGCTCTACAGGAGCCCCATGCGTAGCCCAACGTGTGTGCCCTATACCAAGATGACCATTAAACTCTTCAGACTGAATTTTATCTTCTAAAGCTTTTAATTTACCTTCTGCACGTACCCGTTTAGTTTTTCCGTCATGGATAACTGCAAGGCCTGCACTGTCATAACCACGGTATT
>JBKBTW010000091.1:0-10104 GCA_046291245.1 Pseudobdellovibrio sp.
AAACAATTTAGCTTTCAAATTGCCAAAGAACAGATTCGCTTAAAAAACTTCATGAAATTTTTAGGCCGCAAAGAAGTTCATCAAAATGAATACCTTGTAGGTTATGTTTTACTTGAAGTCATCGATAACCTTTTTGTCTTAAGACAAAAGTATCCACAATTTAAAATCTATTTAGGTTTAAATATTAATGGCCTGCAATATGGACTTGAAATAACTGAGCTTCATGTTCAAAAGCCTTCTAATAACCCGTACTTCATTAAACCTTTAAGTGAAAATAAAATTCCGTATTTGGGCGGTTGTGTTTTGAGTCAAGATGACATGACTCTACACACGCAAAACATCCTTTATTTGCATCCCTCTACTGTGGATCTTAAAACAGGTGTTTTTTCGGCCGTTCCAACGGAGTCCGTCGCTCAAAACAACACAGCAGCTTTTAATTACTTAGGCCCTGAGTTTGAAAAAATTGGCAACGACATGGTTTATAAGAACCACTCCAGCGTTGCAGCTTTGAAAAGTTTTTTAGATGAACAAAAAATTAAATTTAATTTTAGCAGTACGCCTATTACTTTAAATCCCACACAGCATGGAATCAATCTACAACACTACTTTGAGCCTGGCTTTGAAAGTATCTTTTACAGCGTATGGACTGAGTTTGAATTTCAATCAGATATTTATCGCGTACACAATTATCAACTGACTCAGGATATTTTATTAAAAATAGCTAGCAACGGCATCACCGCTTTATCAGATTACGATCGTAAATCTCTGGCCTCTCAACGCAAAGGTTTAAAAAGAGATAACGATTTACGACTCTTGAAACATCAAGGCGTAGCTTGTTTAATCATTACAGAAGCGTGTAGGCACGTTCTAAACAAGCCTTTAACCACTGGGCAATTTGATTTAACAGATCAGCAATTTTTAAATGTTCTCGAAGCCAATATTTTTGATTTATTTAAGAAATCTATTCTTGTGGATAAGTTTGGGGAAATCAGTCATTTTGATAAAACTCTTTCGTCATTTTTATCTGACAAAGTGTATGATTTTTTTAAACAAAGCCTTGTAGACATTTTAAAAATTGTACGCGTATCGCATCGTTATTTAGTTATCAAGGATCAATTTATCGAACTGAAGAACTTTGATAAATTCACAGCGGAAACTATGCTTATCGCTCTTGAACCCCTTATGTTGGAGTCAAAAGGTGACATCTTTACGAAGTCTTCTTCTAAATACTTGGACTTCATCTCTGATGCAGCAAAAAATACTGACGTATTCGAGCCTGTTTACACGGGCTCTTCGTTACAAAGTGAATTAACCAATCAGTACATTAAAAAAATTAAAATCACTGAAGAAACACAAGCCTACATCTATCAAAAGCTTTCTGAACTGGCTTTGGAAAACTGGCAGGTCCACATCAATGGCAAACCTCTTGAGAAACTTGGTGAAGACGATTTTAAATCAGAAATCACTATCCAAAATTCAAAAATGGACTGGTTTGAACTGAGTCCTAAATTATTTTTCAAAGGTGTTGAAATCAATTTAGATGACGTGAACTTCTCTGGTAAAGGAAGCTCAAGCGTAGTTGGAGGCAATTCAAGCGGCATTATATTTTATAAAGGACGCCCTTACCTCATTGATAGCAACTCTGTTCCTAAGTTTTCGGCTTTAGAAAAATTTTGGGAACGTATTAAAAGTGATTCTTTGAATAAATCTAACTCAAAAGAAAAAGAGTACGTGCGCCTGCCAAAATCACAAATACTGGAGCTTCTTGCGTTAGTGGAGTCGGGCACACAAATTGTATCTGATCATCCATACTGGAAAGAAATTTATAATTTTTATAAAAACTTAGGTAAAAAAGAATCTAATCTGGATTTACCAACTCACCTCACGGATATATTAAAAGATCATCAAGTGATTGGAACTCAATGGGTTTACAATCTCTATAAATTAAATCTGGGTGGAATCCTCGCTGATGACATGGGTTTAGGAAAAACCTTACAAGTTCTTACTTTTTTAAATCAACACAGGCTTGAAGGACATCAAACTTGGTCATTAGTGGTTGTTCCGACTTCTTTATGTTTTAACTGGGAATCAGAAGCTAGAAAATTTACTCCTGAATTGGATGTTGAAATTTTTAGTGGTTCAAAAAAAGAAGACCTTCTTGCTCAGGCAAATAAAAAACATAAAGTTATAATTGCCACTTATGGATTACTCACTGAGCATGAAGAATTTTTTAATCAAGTTTTATGGGACACGATTATTTTTGATGAAGCTCAAAATCTTAAAAATTTATCCTCTAAAAGAACTTCTTCCGCTCGTGTGCTCAAAGCTAAGTTCAAACTCGCGCTCTCGGGAACTCCTTTAGAGAACAATTTTATGGATTTCTTTTCTTTATCGGATTTAGTTTTACCGGGTTCAATGGGATCTTATAAATCATTCCAGGAAAATTTTGGCCCTGGAAAATCTATAGACCCGACTGATGTTCTGCACTTAAAGCGCAAGATGAAGCCTATTGTTTTAAGACGTACAAAAGAATCTGTTAATTTAAACTTACCTCGCAAACTTGAAGAGTCTTTGCGCTTTGATTTCACAGAAAGGCAAATGGAGATTTACAAAAATCTTGCGATCTCACATAACGATCAAGTGAATCAAATTATACAAGAAAAAGGCCAAGCCTCTTCACAGTTAGCCATGTTGACTGCGCTTTTACGCTTAAGGCAAGCCTGCTCCGATCCTAGCGGAATCCCGCAAATAAAATATGATGAAAGCACTCCAAAAGTCAGTCACATCATTGAATGCGTGAAAGAGCACTTTGAAGAAGGAAAAAGCGTTCTGGTGTTTACTCAATTTTTAGCTACATTAGAACGCTTATCGGGTTTGTTCATAGAAAATAAAATTTCTTTTGAAACCTTGCATGGCGGAGTTTCTGGGAAAAACCGCCGAGAAATTCTAGAGAGATTTCAAAACTCCGACAAGCCTCAAGTTTTGCTTATGACGCTTAAAACAGGTGGCGTTGGACTTAACTTAACCAAAGCCTCTGTGGTTTATCATATAGAGCCTTGGTGGAATCCCGCTGTTGAAAATCAAGCAACTGATCGATCACATCGATTAGGCCAAACAAATGAAGTGCAAGTTTATCGTTTGTTAATGAAGGACTCCGTTGAAGAAAAAATCGAACTTTTAAAACTTAAAAAGAAATCTTATTTTGATTCTCTTTTTACGGACTCAGAATCAATCGATAAAATGCTGAATAGCAGTGGACAATTAAGCTCTGACGACTTTAAATTTTTACTGGGTCTTTAAATTTAATTAGAGACCTAGACTAGTCTTTTATCTGCTAACAAACTGTTGTCAATCATTACAGAATCTGATGAACTATTTTAAGTTTATTTTTTAAGAGTCAGAGGAGATTTTGAATGAAAAAACTTATTTTAGTTGCAGCTATTTTAGCTAGTGGATGTGCGACGCAAACTTTTAAACTTAGCGAAGGACAACCTAAATCAATACCGAGCTATGAAGGCACAAGCCATTTCATTTTTTGGGGTATTGGACAAGAAAAAAACTTAGACCCTAAAGAAGTCTGCGGAACTAGAAAAGTATCACAAGTTCAAACACAGTACTCATTTTTAAATGGTTTATTATCAGGCATCACTTGGGGTATTTACTCACCTAGAGATTATGCTGTTTTCTGTGAATAGTTTCAGCTAATTTATCTTACTTAATTACTAAAATACATTTTTACAACGGAGGTTAAAATGTTAAAATCAGTTATTGCAATATTATTCTTAGGATTTACGTCTTTAGCGCTAGCAGCAGGTGATGCTGGTTGTGGTTTAGGAAGTATGATTATTACTAAAAATTCTAAATTATTACAGCTCATCGCAGGAACTACAAACGTATCAACTGGTACACAAACATTAGGTATTACATTTGGTACATCTAATTGTTCTGCAAACGGCATCGTGCAAAAAGACAAACAAATTCAATATTTTGTTGAAGTTAATCAATCTGAACTGACTCGTGAAATGGCTCAAGGACACGGAGAAAAATTATCGACGTTAGCGGCATTAAACGGTTGCACTTCAGACTCTCAGATCTCTAGCTTTAGCTCTAAAGCACAAGCTAGCTTTGGATCGATCGTACCTTCTGCGCAGACAACTGCAATTGACTTTGTTCAAAATATGAAGTCTTCTGCTGTAGCAGATGCTTGTCACGGTTCTTAATTATTTCATTAAATTTCTTTACAAAAAAGAGATAACTCTTCTTATAGTTATCTCTTTTTTTTATTCTCAAAATGCTTTTTCTTTTCAAAATTCTCGATTAGAAAATTATATTCAAAAGGCAAAAGCACAAAAATTGTGGACTCATCCGCAGTGGATAAAACTCGGCCACTACGAAAAACATTTCGATCACTATTCCTCTCCATTTACACAAGGGCTTTTTCTTCATCCAAAAGGTCATCTCTCGCCAGAAAAAGAACTTATCACAACGATAGAAGTGCTTTACGGAGATAACTCACCTTACGCAAATGACCTTAATAAACATCCTCAGTGTAAGTATTTAGCTAGAGCCCAGTGGCTCAATAGTGTTTTAAATACATCTTTTGAGGATCAAATTAAGTGCGTCGAGATGGATCAGTGGAAGAAAGAGCTTAATGTCACAACCGCTGCCGTCATCTTTGCCAGCGGCGATATGGGAAATGCCTCCTCAAGCTTTGGTCACACTTTTTTAAAAATAATCAATGCAGAAAATGCTCGCAATAAAGATCTCATCGATTACGGCATAAACTATGCAGCCAATGCTAATGCAAATGAAGGTGTGTTCTACGCTCTGAAGGGTTTAATGGGATTTTATCCTGGAGAATTTAGAATGTTGCCTTATCACCAGAAAGTGCGCGAGTACCTGAATCTCGAAGGACGCGATGTCTGGGAGTATCATTTAAACTTCACGCCTAGTGAGGTTGAGTTTTTACTTAATCATCTTTTGGAAATGCAAGAGGCCAAAGCCCCTTATTATTATTTTAGCGATAACTGTTCCTATCAAATACTAAAAACTTTGGAAGTGGTTAGACCAAATTTAAATCTTTCAGAAGACTTTAAATATTTCACGATACCCATGGACACCATTAAAAAATTAACCAATTTAAAAGATAATAAAATTATATCTTTTACCCTGTATAAAAAATCACTTAAAACAGACTATCTAGAGTCGTACTCTAAATTAAATAATCTTCAAAAAAAAGCTGTGGACGATGCTGTTGTAAAACTGGATATTCCTTTAACATATGAGCTAAGCCCTAAAGAAAAAGCTGAAGTTTTTGAAACCGCTATGAAGTTTTATTCTCTACAAGCCTATAACTCAAAAAACGATTACGAAAATGAAAAATACAGTCTTTATCTTAAACGAGCAGCATTAGGCCAGTTAACTCAAGAAGATAAATCACAAAATGTGCTACCTCCTGAGAAAAGCCATGACTCCTCAGCATTTTATCTTGGTTATGGGCTTCTAGATACTCCCAATAAACAAATTCCCTATCTTAATCTAAAATTTAGGAATGCTCTTCATGAACTCGAGCAAAACGATGCTGGAGTTGTGCCCTACAGTCACCTTGAAATGGCCTCTCTTGAAGCTAAAATAGCTTCTGACCGCAACCCAGATCAGCATAATGACTTCAATAAAATATTATTGTCACGTTTTACAATTTTAAACCTCATTAATTTAAACCCTGTAACTCAGCTCGATAAACACGTGTCTTGGAAATTCAGAGCCGATTTCATCAACAATGCGCTTGATAGCAAATTGAGTTCTCTTCGCCCAGATATCGAGGCGGCTGGTGGATATAGCTTTGATTTGGATTTGTTTAAAAAATCACGAATTGGTTATTTCATAAATGTAAGGCATTGGTCTAATTATTTTGAAAATAACGACTACAAATACCTTAATAGCCTTTCGCCTGAAATTCTCTTCATTACTAGATTATCCGATAATTTAACTTTATCAGCTGATTTACACTACTACACTCACCAGCACGCAAAGCCATTTTTCAAATACAAAACAAAAGCTAATTATAACTTTTTACAAAATTATGATGCCCAATTCATAATTGAAAACGAGCCTCATCAAACCACAAACTACATGACTCAAATTATCTGGAATTTTACTTTATAAGCTAATTGAATAACCTGAGTAATAATGCCCCCATATATTATTTAACTCTACTCTAGCCATGTTATTCTCTGCTCGATTTGTCGTGCTGGCTTTGGAGGAACATGATCTGGATAACCTATCACTAAACCGCACAATAGCTCTAATTCTCCAGCTTTGTATTCAGGTAAGTCTGTGACTCCCAAAAACTCATCCACTTCTTTTTGTATTTCTAATGGAGCACCCATTGTGCAACATCCTAAACCTTCTACTTGGCAAGCAAGGTTTATGTTTTGCACGGCCATATACACACTGCCTATGCTTGTGTAATGTCTTTCTTCGGGAGAATTCTGCGAGTAAGCAAACACTAAAACTGGAGCATCACCTAGTGTGTAAAAAAACCTTTCAGTAAAATCATACAAAGATGGCTTTAATCTTTTTTGCAAAATATCTTTTATACCTGTCCATGATTTTTGTGAATATTTGAGGTACTCCTCTCTCTTCGCGCCTCGAACAACATAAAATCGCCAGTTTTGTCGATTTTTTCCCGAAGGTGCATGAAAGGCCGCATCGTTGAATATTCTCTCTAAAACGTCGCGCGGAACTGGATCTTTTTTGAATTTACGAATAGATTTTCGACTTTGGACGAGTTCATAGAATTCTGCTTTCGTCATTTGACCACCTCATACCTTATAGACCAGAATATTATATATGAATTCTATCACTGAAAAATCAAATTTTACATCTACCTCATTGATAGTAACAACAGTTGTCATCTGTTTAATTTCGGCTATCCTGTCATCGCTAACCCCAGTCAGGAAGCTTTTTAACTCTTATACGGATGAGCGAAAAATTTTAGCAAAAATTTTTACTGAACAAAATTCTAAATCATACATTATATTCAAAATTCAAACTCATGATGGCATTGATTTAGAGATTTTTGAAAAAGACACACTTCACGGATCTCAGAAACTTAAACAAAAATTTTCACTTGTTGAAGACAACGATGCCTATTTGATGATTAACCATAACTCTGTAAATCTCACTTTGATCGACGTCAATGGCGACAGAACACTCGATATAGTTGCTCCTACAGTTGATAAAAATGGACAATCTCGATTAAATACTTTTATTTATAATAAGGACATAGAGCAGTTTGTGCCCTATGCCGAACAAAACTAGTTATTTAGTTTTATTTTTCAAATCTCTCCAAGATTTACCTTCACGTGCTTTTGGATTTAACTGAAATGTTTTCACGGCACTGTTGTGAGCTTCTAAACTTTCTGAAAAAGTATGAGTTCCATCATTTTTACTTACAAAATATAAATACTTCGATTGAGCAGGTTGTAAAGCCGCTAACAAAGCCTCTCGCCCAGGATTTGAAATCGGCGCTGGAGGTAATCCATAAATTGTATATGTATTATAGCGCGTTGGAGTAAGAAGATCATTACGAGTGATATTCAGAGGCATTTCCCCGCGCAGCACAGCTTGTCCGTATAAAACCGTAGGATCTGTTTGCAAACGCATATTTATATTTAATCTGTTATGAAAAACAGATGAAACTAAATTTCTTTCATGGGGTGCGCCTGTTTCTTTTTCCACAATACTTGCAAATGTAACCCACTGATGCCGCGTCCATTTTCTCTGCGGGTGAGTTAAATTAAAATTATCTAAATCAGATTTTAACGTGGCCGCAGTAGAGAGAAATCTATTCACCATTTGCGTGATAATATCCTTAGTTGTGTCAAATTTTGTAACCTTGTAAGTTTCAGGAAACAAATACCCTTCCAAAGATTCCAAATCCTCACCCAAAAGTGATTTGATAAATGCTTTATCATGCACAATTTGCATAAAATCTTGCTTAGTTCCATACCCACTTTTTTCTACAAGTGACGCTATATCAAAAATATTAAGTCCTTCAGCTACTGTAAAGTTACGAGCAACACTCTTACCTGAAGTGACAATAGCTAAAATCTGATCTGGCGTCATAACCGCGTTAACTGCATATTCACCTTTCTTTAACTTAGAGCTTTTCCCCGTATAACGTGCGTACCAATTAAAAATCTTAGCATTCGCAATAATACCCTTATCTTGAAGCGTTTTCGCGACAGTCAACATAGTTTGACCGGGGACCACATCTATTAAGACTTCAGTGGTGTCTCTGCTAAATCCTTTATGCAAATACACATTCGAAAAATAAAGAAAACTAGCTCCTACAGCCACCATAAATAAAGAAATTGCTACGCTAAACAGTTTAATTTGCTTACTCAAGCGTTACTCCAGGTAAGAGTTTAGTTTTATCTAAAGATGTTGGATCTTCAAGACTTGCCACCGGCACAGTACAATACTGAACTGCAAAATGTGCTGATGGACGGTCGTTTCCAGATTTACCCATACCACCAAAAGGCAATCGAGAGCTTGCGCCATTTGTTGTTCTATTTAAATTCAACAAACCAACACGTGCTTGCAATAACGCCTCTTCATATAACTCTTTATTTTTTGTAAACAAAGCCATCACAAGCCCATAGCCAGTTGAGTTAACCATTTCCATTGTACGTGCAAAATCACTTGATCTATAAATAGCGACATTTGGTCCAAAAATTTCTGTTTTTTGATAAACTGAATCTTTATTAAACTGTTTAACCAAATGGATACTTGGTGTGACATAATGGCCTTTATGTTCTAAATCCAAAGCTTTACCACGCATTAGACTTTCGCAATTTTCGCGATTGGCCATTTCTTGAAAACGTATGTACTTATCAACTGAGGCTCCATTTATAAGAGTACCCATAAATGGATTTTTAGACCAGTGGCCAATTGTCAGCTTTTTCGCAGTTTTATAAAATCTATCCGTAAATTCATCAGCAATTTTATCATGTAAAATTACACGCGAAGTGCCAGAGCAACGTTGGCCACTCGACATATAAGCACCAACAATTGTTTCGTAAATCGCTTTATCCATATCCGCGTCTTCCCACACGACAGTGGCATTTTTTCCACCCATCTCCAACGCTAATATCTTCCAGTAATGATTTAATGTCTCTTGTTTAATTTTAAGGCCCACTTCATATGAGCCAGTAAATAGTATTCCATCCACGGCTTCGTGCGCGACAAGTTTACGACCCGTTTCTGCTTCACCGTGAACCATATTAAATACACCTGCAGGAAGTTGCGCTTTTTCAAATATCTGGGCGTAAAGTTGTCCCACATAAGGCGTTTGCTCGGAAGGTTTATAGACAATCGTGTTCCCAGTGATTAACGCCGGAATAATATGCCCGTTTGGTAAATGGGCCGGAAAATTAAAAGGCCCAATAACAGCCATCACTCCACGTGAACGATATCTAATCACACCATCAACAGAGGGCAAAGCATTTTCGATACGTTCTTCTTGCACTAAATTCATCGAAGCATTGAGCGTGATATCAATTTTTCCTGCTAGAGCTTTGGCCTCAGTTGTAGCATCCCATAAAGCCTTGCCTGTATCTCTGGCTATGGCTTCCGCCATTTCTGCTTCATGTGCCACAAATAATTCTTTTAATCTTAATAAATATTTTTCTCTCTCATCCACACTTAATCGGGCCCAAGGTAAATAAGCTTTCTTAGCAGCCTCGATCGCTTGCTCTACATGAGTCAGTTTGTAATTTACAGTAAGAATATGATCATTTAAATCTGCCGGTGATATATCCTGAAAAGTTCCATCACCTTTATCTACTAAAATAAATTTACCATTAATGAAATCGCCTAAAAAGGATTTGGTTTTGTATTGCATAGTTAAGCTCTTTTCCCATACTCAAAAGGCGATATAAAAACCTCTTGGTCTAAATCTATTTTTAATTTATCTCTCGTTTTTTCTGGTAACACCAATGCACCATCGATAATATCGTAAGCAGAAAGAGTACATTTAAAATCTTCGCTACCTATTCCAACTAAACCTACTTGTTTAAATGCGGCCGTTTTAGCTTC
>JBKBTW010000092.1:0-10020 GCA_046291245.1 Pseudobdellovibrio sp.
AAAACCATTCTCCATTTTCGGACTTTCTAAAAGTAGAAACCTCATGATGATCAAGACCTTCTCCATCTTGTTCATAAGTTGCTATAAACTCCACAGTGCCTTTAACATCACCTTCCAATCCTTTATCCGTCGAAAGAATTTTTAGACCTTTCCATTTTGCACTTTGTGCCCACTTCTTAGTGGTTGCAGGATCAAAATCTGAACGAGACTCGGGCGCTAATGTTTTTTTCAAATAATCTATATCAGCCATAGCATAGGCTGTATAACGTGATCTCATAAGTTTTTCAGCTGTGTTAGCTTTTTTTATTCCATCTAAAAAAGGTTTACAACACTCTTCATAGACAGACTGCGATTGACATGGACAATTCATAATCTCTTCCTTTAATTTTTTATGTATTTTATTATTTCACAACTTGAAATTTAGTCGATGCTTTTATTTCACCATTTATAATAATGTCTAGTTGATGTATTCCCGGATAATGTTTACGCGTCGTCATCTGCTTAAGGGAGTGATATTTTACAACTTTATGTGCACCACGAGCATAATCCTTTTCACTCAACTTAAAAACCTTTTTACTTGTGCCGATAGTTTTCTTTATATAATGTATAGCATACTCAACACGTATGATACGGATTTTCCCTTCGTTAACGAGTCTAAAGCTAAATTCTACTTGAGTCCCAATTTTATTTTTAGCTTTTAAAATTCTAAGACCATCAACTAAAACTCCTTTAAGGCTACTTAGTCCAAATATTTTTAAAGCTCTTTGGTCTCCACGCTTAAGCAAAGTTCTTAAAGCATGTTTCACTATCCAGTTCGTCTCTTCAGATTTTCCGTACCACTTACGGGCAACTTCTAAAACTAGTTCTGGATGATCTTTTGAAATATCATTTAAATGATTCGCTACGCTTTTTCTGACATAGAGAGATTGGTCATTTTTTAAATTTTCTAAAATCACTAAAGTCTGTTGTGGATCTTCTATAAATTGATCTAATTTAAAAGACCACGGTAGCCTAGGTCGACTTCCCTCAGAAGCCAATCTTCTTACATGCTCATTAGAATCCTTAGACCATTTTAAAAGAGTTTGAATCAACTTTTTGGCGTGATTTTTAATAAAAATACGGATTGCAAATTCAGAGCTGCTAAACTGCGTGAAAAACTTTAAAGCCTCTAAAGAGGTTTCAACATGCTTTTGACCATGCACTTCAACGAAGTCAGGAAAAATCAATCCTGCTAAACCATTATATTTAGGGGCTATTTTCTTTAAGATAACAATTTGCTGTTCATAAGATCCGGGCAAATGCTGTCCAAGCATAGTTGCTACATGTCTAATTCTTTGTTTTAGCTCTAGAGTTCTCCATTGAGAAGAAAGCACATTATTTTTAAAATTTTTTGCATTAAAGTTTGATTTATTACTTAGAATATCTTGAGCTAACGTTTCAACTAAAGCTTCATTTATAATATCTTTCAATACGCTCGACATATCATATATATACCAATAAACCCCCTGCAGCCCTAGAGTTATTTATGATTGATTCAACTAGACTTAAGACCAATCTTAAAACTAGCTTTTAAGCCACAGTTTGCCTAACCACATTAGGCCAACTCCACCCCACTCTGTTTATTCATTTTACAGACACACATAAAAAACGTAACTTAGTACCTATATGAAAACAGCAGCCAAAATTACCGGTATAGGTGGGTACTTACCCTCTCGTCTTATAAAAAACACTGATCTTGAACAAATGTTAGAAACATCCGATGAGTGGATTCAACAAAGAACAGGCATTCAACAAAGATACTGGGTTAATGATGATCAAAGCACTTCAGATGTTGCCTACGAAGCCGCTTTACGAGCTATTGAGAACGCAAAAATCAATCAAAACTCCATCGATATGATCATCGTAGCTACTTCTACACCTGACGCTGATATACCAGGCTGTGCAGCGTTTGTTCAAGCACGGCTTGGACTACAAGGAATACCTTATTATGATATTCGACAAGCGTGTTCAGGCTTTGTATACGCCCTTTCTCTTGCAGAAAAATTTATTCTACATGGTGATCATAAGTGTATTTTAATTATTGGTGCCGAGGTTCAATCAAAAGGTTTAGATAAGACACCAAACGGTAAGGGTATCAGTATTTTATTTGCCGATGGCGCCGGGGCTGTTATTTTAGAAAAAACTACTGTTGCTGATTCTAAAAAAGATGCCCAAATCATCACAACAAAACTTAAAGCCGATGGTACATTCGCAAAAGAACTATGGTTGCAAGCTCCAGGTAATATGTTAGGTGCAGAACGCATGAACACACAAATGATTGAGCAAGGTCTCATTTATCCTCAAATGAATGGACGCCTTGTCTTTACTCATGCCGTAACACGTATGCCTGAAATTTTAAATGAAGCTTTAAAAGCTGCCCATTTAGAAATTGATCAAATTGATATGCACTTCTTTCATCAGGCCAACTTACGAATAAATCAAAAAGTTGCAGAAGATATGAAAATACCAATTGAAAAAGTTCACACCACTATTCATAAATTTGGCAATACCACTGCAGCCACTGTACCTCTAGGAATGTATGATGCTCTTCAAGAAGGAAAACTAAAACCTGGTATGCTTATTTCGATGGTGACCTTTGGAGCAGGTTTTACTTGGTCAGCAGCTATTGTTAAATTATAGTTTTTTATAAATAACTTCATCAAAACCAATACAGACAACTTTGTCTTTTGTTTCAAGTATTGGTCTTTTAATAGCTGACGTATTTTCTAATAATAATTGTATCTTTTGTTTGTCTTGAGCTGATTCATACTCTTCTTTAATTTTACGAAAAGTTGGGCCTTTTTTATTGGCTGGTAATTCACCAAAAAACTCGGCCCAACGTTTTATATCGGATGCCGTAGGACGGTTTTTTTTAAAATCTACAAAATCATAAGAAATTTTCATTTTATCTAAAAAGTGCCTTGCCTTTTTAACAGTATCACAATTTGGTATTCCATATAATTTGTACATTTTAACTCACATCTTAAGAAAAAATTTAATTTTAGAGATATCTGTATCATAAATTTCTATAACTTTGTATCTAGATTGTTGCCCTTGCACTATATTAATTTTTTGCAGCGAAATCTTAAAAAAATCAGCTAAAAACTCAATCAATGTCTCATTCGCTTTACCATCTGCGGGTGGAGCTTTAATTCTAATCTTAATTGACTGCCCATGAACACCAACGAACTCACTTTTTTTAGCTCCTGGCTGAACATAAATGCTGATTTTAACGCCATTTTTTGTTGCGCTTATCATATCTACCTGACTAATTAAATATTTGTGGTGTAGATTTTTTTTGATTTCTTATATTACGAGGTTTAGTTTGCCACTGAAATATTTTTAAATCTATCTTGTTATCAACAATTTTTATTTTCTCTTTTAAAAGCAAATTTTTTTGCTTCTTAAAATCTGAAGTGCCTATACGAAAAGAAATTTCACCTTTTTTATTCACGACCCTATGCCACGGAAGCTCATATTCTTTAGAACAAGAGTGTAAAATCCACGAAACACCTCTTACGGCATCTGGCCTACGCACATACTCAGCGATTTGTCCATAAGTTGCAACCCTGCCGTGAGGAATTCTTTTTACAAAATTAATAACTGATTGAGAAAAAGGTGTCAGTGTTTTTTTCATATTAAAAAATTATTCCTATATTAAAAACAACTCCTACCAAACCCTTAAATCTATGACTCTTATCAAAACTTATATAAGGTGTTAATTGATATTCTAAAATATTCTTATAAACTGTTTCACCCCAAGTTACAGAAATCGATTGATTATCTAAATGATAAGATTCTCGACTGAGAGATTTAAGTAACCAACTGTAACTTAAGAATGATTTTTGCGTAACCACCTGGCTAAGAACTATGCCATTTGTTACAGATAATTGAGCTATTTTTTCTTGATATTCAGCCTCGTTAATAAATGTAATCGCTTCCTTTTTAGTTAACTCATAATTTAAATTTATAGCCTGAAACATACCAACACCATTGGCTGCACTTGCAAAAAATTCTGTCTTTGGATTTACCTGAAGATCTTGAACTTTTGCCATACTTTCAAAGCTCAAAGAATGAGATATGTTAATTGGATTTTTCAACTCAATACGTGGTTGAAATTTAGTTTTTATATTTCCAAGTGTTCTAAAAAAGCCAACTGTAGCGCCATAATTTTTTGTTCTTTGGGTTTTTCTTAAATAACTATTTTCGACTCCATGACCCTGTTCATCTTCATCATAAGATGTAAATTTCAAATGGAAATATTCTTCTACATTTCTTAATCTTACATTTACCCCTAAAGATGTCGAATTTTTTAAATTTTCACCTTCGCTTGAAGTTGTTGTATTATCTATACGAAAGCTAGATTTATTTTTTTCTTCTGTTATTCTTTTACCAACTAAAAAAATATCCAATCCCTCGGTTATGTCATCAAACCACTCAGCAATGTCTCTATTACCCTGTATGAGATCATCGGTTAAACTTCCCTCTGACACACTACTCACAATCGGCGTAGAACTCACCGTAACAGCTGCACTGGTCGCGCCTGACGCTTTTAAACTTTCAGCATTAACGTAGCCTATAAAAAAGAATATTAAAGAGAAAACTAATATTTTGTAATAACCAAGATCAAATCTCATAGGTCTTTATTTTTTGTTTGCAGACAAACCCTCGTCAATCATAATCTACTCATATGACAATTTTTAAATTACTCATCTTCTCTTTTATAATAACCACTACTTTTCAGGCCTATTCGTATACACCTGAAGAAGGTAATATTACAGCTAACTACAATTTATTGGTTAATAAATCAGATTTTTCCTCATCTGTAGCCAAAAATCCCTATTACGGTGGTTTTGCACTCGTAGCAAACGGTGATCTGAATAGCTCTGGAGCTTTAGAGGTAGCCATTATTCAAACACAAAAGCTTTATCTGCGCACCGCTGATCCTTACACTATCACGGAAAGAGCTAAACTTGTGCATATATCTATGGGGTATAGACACTGGTTCAGCTCAATTTTTTCTGCCTCTTTAGCCATTGCATCTGAATATTCTTATGGGTCGCCACAAATTCATTTCAGTAACTTGCCACCTACTCAAAAGCTAGAAACCTCTGCATATGATACAACTGAATACGGCATCGATTTAGATTTACAAGCAGAATTATGGACCAACGGTAAATATGGTGTAACTTTAGATACACGTTACTACTACTCCCTTACACCGCGCAGCCACGAAAAGGCTAATGCATACAGTCTGATGATAGGCCTAAGATATTTAATTCAAGAAAAATACCAAGATAAATCTTTATCTAAAATAAGTCATCTTTAAGTTTATTTCTTAGTAAGACTTTTTGCATGATCAGATCCTAATAAAATTGGTCTCTCTTTCAGTTCAAATAAATCTACAAAATTAGCAAATGTTTTATGACTCAATTGCACAGAGTTATCTATGTATTTCTCCGTTTCACTTTTAATTGTTCCAAATGAAAATTTACCGTTTGAATTTTGAATATCTTTTTGGTTGTTAGGTTTTTCAAGCCACCGATAAATCATAGCTTTGTCCACTTCGAGATGAAACTGTAAACCATAGGCTTTGTTTCCATACTTGAAAGCCTGACTTTCACAAGAATCTCCATAAGCTAAATGCGTTGCAGTTTTTGGCATATCATAGGTATCTCCATGAATTTGGAAAACTTTTTGCTGCTCACCAAAATGTTCAAACAACTTATCTTTTTTTCCGTCTTCAGTAAGCTTAACATCATACCAACCAATTTCTTTTTCATGATGTTGGCGCACTTGTGAACCTAATACTTGAGCTAATAACTGTGACCCTAAACAAATGCCCAATATAGGTATGTCCTTTTTTAAAGCTCTTTCAATCATCTGCATTTCCCACTTTAAATGTGGATATTCGTTAGCTTCATACACCCCCATAGGTCCGCCCAAAATAACTAAGCCATTGTACTTATCAATGTTAGGTTGTTCTTCAGGTGTTCTATCAAAATTTACATATCGTACATTTAAACCTTTTTGCTTTAAATATGGATTAAGCGTGCCTAAGATCTCGTGAGCCATATGTTGAAGGATTAAAACTTTTCGCATACCTGATGATCTCATAAAAAGATATCTTTCTCAATACGGAGCTGTACACTCATCTTAAAACAAAGTACTATCAAGCCTTAGATTTATATGGACTTAAATGAAATTTCCGTTTTTATAAAAGTAGTTGAAGTAGGAAGCTTTCGTAAAGCAGCTGAAAGTCTAGGTATGCCAAACTCGACGGTGAGCAATAAAATTTCCTGTCTTGAAGCAAGACTTGGTATAAGCCTCCTAAAAAGAACTACTCGCAAATTGAACATCACTCCAGAAGGTGAGGCCTATTTTAAACTTTGCCAACAAGGGTTAGAGAAAATTAAGACGGCTGAGTTAGAAATTCTGTCAACTCAAGGTGAACCACAAGGTACACTTCGCATTACAGCACCCAATGAACTTGGCAGCACCTTACTTCCACTCCTTATAAGCAAATATCATTTAAAATATCCAAAAGTCCATATTGAAGCCGTACTCACTGAAAGACGCATAGATCTTTTAAGTGAAAATATAGACGTAGCTATAAGAGCCGGAGAGTTAAAAGACTCCACTCTAATCGCAAAAAAAATAGGTTCCGCTTGCTTTTCACTTTTTGCATCGCCTCAATATGTCAAAACACATGGTCATTTAAACACGCCCCATGATTTAAAAAACCATCAGTGTTTGCAGTTTGCACCCGCAGGAATAAATGAATGGATCTTAATTAAAAATAAAGATTTTGTTCATGTTCCACTCAAAAAACATTTACTTATAAATGACATGAATGCGATTAAAAATCTCTGTGTTATGCATGAGGGTATTGCTTTCTTGCCTAACTATCTTTGCTCAAGCGAAGTATCGAGTAAAAAACTTTTACGCCTTTTACCTGACTGGCGTTCAAGCTTAAACCCTATTCATTTAGTTTATCCTGCTCATAGATTTGTAACACCCAAGATAAGCGCATTTGTAAATCTCACGTCTGAAATTTTAAAAACTGACTTTAAAAACTTTTTCGATGAAAACTAGGTTGTATTTATGAAAAAACAATATTTGATTTTTTTAACTGTATTTACTCTTTTATGTGTGTACACAATTTATAAAACTCCGCTAGTATTTCCCGAAATACCTCATCTTGAGTGGCTTGCTGTGGTTTTATTGAGTATTATTTTCGTATCGCAAACCGCAACTCGCCTAAACCGCTGCTCTCAACCTAATTTGGGGTTAGTAGCAATTGTAAATTTTGGTTATATACTTATGGGTTTCTGGGCGACTTGGTTGATGTTAACATTTTTAGCTGAAATTTTTTATCTGAGCGTATCCGCACTCCATTCTATAAATATTTTAAATACTTTCAGCTTTAATCATCTTTTTGTTGATCAAATTATTTTCTTTTTATCTATTTTTATGACACTTGCTGGTTTAATCCAGGCCCTACTTGGTCCTCAGTTAAAAAATGTTGTTCTAGAACGTGAAGATATTCCTTCTGAGTTAAATGGCTTTAAAATTGCCCAAATCAGCGATCTTCATATTGCCCCATCACTGCACCAATCTTATATAAAAAAAGTTATTCAAAAAACAAATGCTTTAAATCCGGACGTGATTGTACTTACAGGTGATATAATAGATGCCCATATAAATTCTGTAAAAAATAAAGTCGCCTTGCTCGATGAGCTAAAAAGTCAATTTGGAACATTTTATATTACAGGAAATCACGAGTATTACTGGAATGCTCATGATATTTTAAAACATATTGAGCAAACACATATTGATATTTTATTAAATGACTACAAAATAGTTTCATATAACAGCAAAAAAATATTATTTTCAGGCGTTTCTGACCCTGTAGCTCAGGGATTTATATCTCATCATAAAACAGACATTCACAAATCTATTCCAAAAAATGAAACCACAGATTTTAAAGTTATTTTATCGCACAGACCTGGCACATCTGTAGTTGCAGAGCCTTTAGGATTTAATCTTTTATTAGCTGGACATACACATGCTGGTCAGTTTTTTCCTTTCAGTTTACTGATTCCCTTTGCACATAAGTATTATCGTGGGTTAAATAGACACAACAATTTGCATGTGTACGTAAATACTGGAACTGGTTACTGGGGGCCCGCTAACAGATTTGGAGTTAATTCCGAAATTACACTTGTTACATTAAGTAGTAAGAATTAATTTGGATTTAAATCAATTTTTACTTTGCTAGATAGAGCCTCAATAATAAGTTTACCTTGTTGTAAAGCTAAGCTCTGTGGCTGTTCGGATATAATATAGTCTTCAATATCATTTTGTGGCGTTAACCAAAACGTACCTGCTAAAGATTTAATTTGAATATTTTTGAAATCATTACGAATAGTAATCAATTCGCCTTTATTAGTTTCAAATATCATATTAATTTTATACAAAACAGCTGAATGTCATTAAATTTGATATGACATTCAGTTTTAAGACCGATAAGCAGTCCTTGATACACAGTGCAGACTAAAAAATATTAAGCATACCGCAAGAAGATTCTAGATTTCAGTCTGCGGAGATCGGAAAAAAAGTCAAATTATCTGCCCCTGCCATGTTTGCTCGAGTCAAAAAAATGGAGCAACTTGGTGTACTAAACAAATTTGCAATTAGTATCAACCCGACTGCTCTAGATCGCAACCTATGTGCTTTTATTCGAATAGTGGTAATGGATTCGTCCTCTG
Organism: Pseudobdellovibrio sp.; assembly: GCA_046291245.1. Lineage (GTDB taxonomy): Bacteria > Bdellovibrionota > Bdellovibrionia > Bdellovibrionales > Bdellovibrionaceae > Pseudobdellovibrio. The sequence goes on from JBKBTW010000092.1 coordinate 8,811, forward strand.
CTAAAGCAGCAACACAATTAGAAAAAAAAACTATCGACGGAATTCACCGAACAATAACAAGTGTCGTTTTAAAAAGTGAGTTTGAACGCGGTTTTTCGTTTAACTCTTGATATTTGTATGATCAATCTTAAATTGCAATCCGTGCCCATATGAGCGCAACACCGTGTGGTGAGGAGATAAAATTTCTACATGAGCATCATTAAATTCTGTCTGTATATTCTGACTTAACTCTGAACTAATGTTAACCATTAGATTCGCGTTTTTCGTATACATATTTATCTCGTAGCTGACTGTAAAGTCATTTAAGGCTCTTTGTAAAACAAAAGGCTCCTTAGAAAGATCAATCAAACTCGTCTTTTTTGCTGCATTAATTAAAAGTTTATGAACCTGCTGCCAAGGAACATCATACCCTATCGTGACATTAGTATGGATAATAACACCTTGTTGTTCAGCAACGGAACTATAATTCGTGATGTGTGAGTTTAAAACCATAGAGTTTGGAATAGTAATATCTTCATTTTTAATCGTCCGAACACGTGTCACTAATAATGTCTTTTCTACAATATCTCCCGTCGTACTCCCTATCGTGACATAATCCCCGATTTTAAAAGGACGCATATAAGTAATCACTACGCCTGAAACTATATTGGCTATAGCTGACGAAGAACCTAGTGAAATCAAAATTCCTAGGAAAACGGATATTCCTTGAAAAGCCCTAGAACCAGCACCCGGCAAATAAGGAAAGGCCATCATAAAAGCAAATATACATATAAGTACGCGCACAAGTTTATATGTAGGATCAGCCCACTCCTTGTAAAATCCTTCAAAGTGAAGAGTGCCATTTTCGACTTCATCGAAAAGAAATTTCACCAGTTTTAACAAATAATAAGTAACATATGAAATAGTGACCACAAAAAATAAATTTGGACTGTAATCCACAACTACATAGGCGATTGTTTTCAATGGATTTATTAAGTACCCATATATTTTAGGAGTCCAATTAGCTGTTCCTGGAAAAAAACTCAAAACTAAAGGCACATAAATATAAAAAGCGGCTAAAGTAAAAATAAATTTTACCACTTTAAAAATCCAAACTAAAAATGATGTAATTCTATGTGAGTTTAATAAAACAAAGGATCTAAATTTAATATTTCTAATATAACGACCATCTATTTTAACAATAGCTTGAGCCACTCTACTATGTAACCTC
>JBKBTW010000093.1:0-9991 GCA_046291245.1 Pseudobdellovibrio sp.
CCCTATTTTGTTGTAGAGCCGGTCTTCGTAATAAACCAATAAAAAAATCTTGACACAATTATCAGTGTGCTGATATTAAATCAGTGTGCTGATATTAAATCAAGGAGAAAAACAATGAAAAAAACTATACTTTTAACAATCGCTTTAGGCGCTTTAACTTGCGTGTCTGCTCAAGCCAAAGATTGCGCTGCTCTTCCTAATCATGCTGCGCTGAAAAAGGCTTTAACAGCAGCTAGAAGCGAAGCTAATGGCGGTCTCAATTTAGATATGTGGGCAACGCTAGTAGATCGTTCGGGGACCGTTTGTGCGGTAGCCTATACAGGCGAGACTGTTGATGCCCAATGGCCTGGTAGTCGTGTAATTTCGGCACAAAAAGCCAATACGGCCAATGCATTCAGTTTAAAAGCTCTAGCATTATCTACTGCCAACCTTTATTCAGCAGTTCAACCTGGTGGTAGCTTATTTGGACTACAAGAAAGTAACCCAGTTAATGTTGAAGCAGCTTATGCTGGTGACGTAAAAAAATACGGATCATCTAAAGATCCTTTAGTGGGTAAACGTATCGGCGGCGTCAATGTATTTGGTGGCGGACTAGCTTTATACAATGTTAAAGGTGAAATTATCGGAGCTATTGGTGTTAGTGGTGATACATCTTGTGCTGACCATAATATAGCATGGAAAGCTCGACACACGCTCGGCCTAGACTTCGTTCCGGCAGGCGTAGCCCCAACTAAAAATGATAATATTATTTTTGATATTACGAATGGCAAAAGTGCTGGTGGGTTTGGTCATCCAACTTGTGGGGCTAAAGATAAAGAAATCGCAGCCTCTTTACCAGCCACACAAACAGTTAAAAAGTAATCTTCGTTACTTAAATTAGAATCAATGGGTGCTTGTTGTTCAAAACCCATTGATTGTTTTTTAATGTAGATAGATTTTGATCAGTTTTTCAAATTTTGAAGGTATTTTTCCAAAATTTCTTCGAATTCTTTTATATGTTTTTTTGAAAAACCTTTGACCATCTTCAGTTCGATGTCGTTCACCAACGTGTGAGCATCGCACAAGGTCTTTTCTGCTTTGGGCTTCATTTTGAAATCTTGCTTTAGGCCATGTTCGGCATTTTGCAGTTTTGTAACAAAGCCATTTCTTTCCAAGTTCTGCATAATTTTATTCATCGTCTGAGGAGTAACCGATAATTTCCTAGCGAGTTCAGCATTTGTGGCTGTAGATTTCTCTTCAAGGCAAGACAGAACCGTATATTGCGGTAGAGTCAAGCCGAGTTTGGCAAGTTCTAATTCAATTTGTTGGCACAACTCATGCTCGACTATTTTTAACTTATGGCTAAGTCCCAATGTGTCTTTAAATCTCATATATCTCCGTTAAAATGCATCTTGCCTGTATCAGTACACTGACATACCATCAGTAAGAGCAAGGCTTGTCTAGAGGTTTTATGGAAAAAAATAACTTTGTTAGAGTCAAGGGAGCAAGGGAAAACAACCTTAAGGATATTAAAGTAGATATTCCTAGAGATTCTCTTGTTGTATTTACTGGTGTATCAGGATCAGGAAAGTCATCTTTAGCCTTTGGAACGCTTTATGCTGAAGCGCAAAGACGATATTTAGAATCCGTTTCTCCTTACGCTCGTCGTCTATTCAATCAAATGTCAGTTCCCGAGGTTGATGAAATTGAGGGCCTCCCCCCAGCAGTTGCGCTTCAACAACAAAGAGGTTCTCCATCTACACGATCATCGGTCGGTAGCGTCACGACTCTCTCGAATCTCCTTAGAATGCTTTATTCCAGAGCAGGCGTATATCCACCAAAGCAAGCTATTATTTACGCCGAGGGATTTTCGCCGAATACTCCCGAAGGAGCTTGTCCTCATTGCCAAGGACTCGGACGAATTTTAGACGCTACTGAGAAATCAATGGTTCTTGATGATAGTCTTTCTCTTCGAGAAAAGGCTGTTGCCGCATGGCCCACGGCTTGGCAAGGTCAAAACCTGAGAGATATTGTGACCACTATGGGCATCGACATTGATACCCCATGGAAGAAGCTTCCGAAGAAAGACCGTGACTTTATCCTTTTTTCAAAAGAAAAGCCCACAGTTCCTGTTTATGCAGGCTGGAATCTAAGTGAGGTCAAAGCGGCGCTAAAAAGAAAAGCGGCCCCAAGCTACATGGGAACATTCACCTCTGCTCGTGAATATGTACTCTCAACTTATCGCACATCTCAAAGTGCGCTGATGAAAAACCGCGTTTCAAAGTACATCGTAAGCTCACTTTGTCCCGAGTGCCAAGGAAAGAGATTAAAAAAAGAAGCTCTTTCTGTTAAATTTGAGGGGCTTGATATTGGAGAAATGTCTGAGCGTCCAATGAAAAAGCTTGCCCACGTTTTTGCCCCCTATGCTGAAGGATCAGCTCCTTACTTTAAAAAAATTAAGGAAAAGCATCCAGAGCAAGTCATGGTGGCGCAAAGAATTGCAGAAGATATTGTCGAACGCTTGAAAGTTCTTTTAGATTTAGGATTAGGACATCTATCGATAGAAAGACGTACCCCATCGCTTTCACCTGGGGAACTGCAACGAATGAGACTTGCCACTCAAGTGCGATCAAATCTATTCGGAGTTGTCTATGTTCTTGATGAACCTTCAGCAGGGCTTCATCCAGCCGATACAGAAGCTTTACTTCGTGCATTTGAAGCTCTCAAATCTGCTGGAAATTCTTTATTTATTGTTGAGCATGAAATAGAAGTTATTCAAAAGGCAGACTGGATTGTTGATGTAGGGCCAAAAGCTGGCGAAAAAGGTGGCCAGATTCTTTATAGCGGGCCCATCGCTGGACTGAAAAAAATTGCCAATTCGCAAACGGCTCACTTTCTTTTTAATCAAAAATTTGATCGTCCGTCAAAAGAGCGTGAGATTCGAGACTTCATCAAACTAAAAGGAATTACACGACACAACCTCAAAAATCTTTCTATCGAATTTCCGCTTCATGCGCTAACTAGCGTGACTGGTATTTCGGGATCAGGAAAGTCATCTTTGGTGCAATCGCTTATTGAGCTCCTCACTTTCAGTTTAGGAGAAGAGGTTGTAAATGAGGAAGTATCGGTTGACTTAGAGAATGAGGCTGTCGAGGTCACAAAAGGGCAAATAGTAGGATCGCCGGGCGTGACTCGTGTTATTCAGGTGGATCAAAAATCAATTGGTCGAACTCCTCGTTCAAATCTAGCGACATATACTGGTCTTTTTGATCATGTAAGAAAATTATTTTCTCAAACAAAACTTGCGAAATCGCGCCGATACGATGCTGGAAGATTTTCTTTCAATGTCGCAAAAGGAAGATGTGAAAACTGTGAGGGCGAAGGCTTTGTCATGGTAGAACTTTTATTCCTACCGAGTGTTTATGCTCCATGTCCTGTGTGCCAAGGGGCGCGCTTCAATGAACAAACTCTAGAAGTTAAATATAAAGAAAAAAATATCGCTGAAGTCTTAAAGTTTACGGTTGATGAAGCTGCGGAATTTTTCCGTGAAGATGAAACTGTGATGAAGTCTCTTCGAGTTCTTCAGGATGTGGGACTTGGATATATTCGCCTCGGCCAACCAGCGACAGAACTTTCCGGCGGTGAAGCACAAAGAATCAAGTTAGCTACGGAGTTACAGCGTCCATCTCGTGGTGATACGCTTTACATTCTCGATGAACCAACTACAGGACTTCACCCATCAGATGTAGAAAGACTTATGACTCAACTTCAAAAATTGGTTGATATTGGAAATACTGTCATTACCGTCGAGCATGATATGCGCGTAGTCTCTGAGAGCGACTGGGTGATTGATATGGGGCCTGGCGCTGGAGAAGATGGCGGAAAGGTTGTGGCTCAAGGGCGACCTAGAGAGGTTGCTAAAGTTCAAAAAAGTGTAACATCGAAATATTTATCACGTTTTCTTAATAACTCATGATAACCAGCCCAGTTTAAAGGATTTAGAATTACAGATATCCAGAAACATTTTCCTCTCGAGGGTATGTCTAATCTCGTTTGAATTTCTTTTTCGACTGTTATTAATTCGTCTCCCGAGCGGGACTGAAACTTTGTACATTCATAGCTTTTATTTTTTCCAAGACGACATTTTAAATCGGAATCTACTATATTTTTAAATTTCATCTCCGACACCTCAAGTGTGAAGAATTTTAATAACAAATTTTACATATTACTAACAAGAAATTATTTACAAAAAATGGAGTGCGGTGAAAATTTCGTAGTCTAGGTTCTTATTAAAACGAAACAGGTCTAGTTCGATTCCGAACAAAATATCCGATAGGATAAAAAAGCGGGATTGAAAAATGACAGCAGAAAAGAAAAATAAATAGTGGCCAACTGAGTTTAAACACAAAGTTGTGCAAGAGTACTTAACTCGTAACTATAGGGTTAAAGAACTTGCTAAAAAATATGGGTTTGACTAAATCAAAAAGAATCGTGCTAGACCGTGAATTCGGAATATCTAGTACGAAAATTTTCACCGCACTCCAGTTTATAAATTTATTGCTCTGCATGCCGATATGATAAGCCTTGATGGAAATTATCCTTTAGCAGTACAGGACTTAGTTTTTGAAATAGAAACTCTAGCTGCACGTAATGCCACGATTGAAGAGATTGATACGGCTAGAAATGAAATTTCAATTCAGCTGTTGCATTAGTTCTAAAATGCACCTGTAGGAGCATTTAGTATTCATTTTTTTGATAGTTGTTTTGCGAACTTTAACAAAATATCAGAATTACTAATGAGCTCTAAAATTTCCTCATGAGTCCCGCCTTTATCTGGATGAAAAATTCTAGCAAGTTTTTTCTTAGCTACGTTAATGTTCTCTTGAGTTAGAGATTTGGTAAGGTCAAACCCATTCTGGGAGAAAAATGCTAAAGATTTTTCAACATCAAGAGGAAATTTTGGTTGAATAGACTCTTCAATTTTGTCTTTCTTGAATTGATGAGAGCGCAATTTTTGCTTTTGGTATTGGATTTTACGATAAAGTGATTGTTTTTCTTTTTGTTGCTGTTTGTAGGCAGCCTGCTTTTCTCGAAAAGTATTTTGTTTTTCTTCCCAAGCTTTTGATTGAGCAGTTTGTTGGGGTTTAAAAAGAGTTTCTTTAAGTGTAGCCATATTTTCAATATGAGTCTTTTCCTCTAAGAAATCTGAAAAGTTTTCTTCGGTGAGTAAAAGTGTAGCCCAGATATGTTTACAAAATAGATTCTTTTTGCCGACAGGGCAGTTGCAATCAGCGTAGAGTGTAGTGCTTGATATGTCTTTCGTTTTTAAATTCACTTTAAGTGGTGGAGTAGTCTTAATATAGGCCACAATTTCGGTATCGGAAGGTTGATTGATTGAAACTTTTCCTTGCGCATAAAGAGAGCTGCCGCTTGAACGGATTTCTGGTTTAAAAAAATGTTCCCAGCTTTTAACTGACATTTTTACCTCTTTTAGTGAGTTTACAAAACATCTATTTAGTGAATCGAGTTTATATATGCAGTATATTGAAATTGTGTAGAGTGAACAAGTCTCATGCCTTGAGACCTAAGAATAGCCTCGAGTAACGCAAAGTTTAAAAGAGTTTTTTTAATTTTTTAACCAGATCTATCTGAGACGATTTAAAAGCTCACTCAAACTTTATTGGCCAGATCTATGCAGTTGCCTTTGAGGTTTTATTTTTAAGATTAAATTCAAATACTGTGTTATAATGTTAGTACGTTATAAGCTAGTTTTTAGAGTTTTTGTTCATTCTGTTCATATCCTCCAAAATAGCGCTCAAGCCTATAGGAGGTTTTTATGAGTACGAAATTATATGTTGGCAATTTGCCATATTCAGCAACTGATGAATCTTTAGCCCATGCATTTTCTGAATATGGAACAGTGAATTCATCAAAAGTAATTATGGATCGCGATTCTGGTCGTAGTAAAGGTTTTGCTTTTGTTGAAATGTCGACACAAGCTGAAGCTGAACGCTCAATCAGTCAGTTAAACGGTGCGCAGTTAGATGGGCGCGCCATTAATGTTTCTGAAGCTAAGCCACCAGCACCACGAACAAATAACGGATTTAATTCTCGCCGTTACTAGTCAATTTTGTAGTTTAAACTACTGTTGATTACGTTTTTTAAAATAGTCATTTATTAAGACCGACCCTAAAAGAGTCGGTCTTAATTATTTCATAGGATGTTCTAATGATGATTGCACAAATTATTTCTTTTAATTGTATTTTAAAAAATTTAACGGGCCATTTAATTAGCTCAACTTATAATAAGGATGTGTTAACAAGTATTAATAATGAACAAGCTATGCTCATTGGGCTTGCTAAAGGTCTGCAAGGCTTGAGTAAAGGTGAAAAACGAAAAATTTGTTTAAGTGCCGAAGAGGCTTATGGTTTTTATGACCCTAAAAAAATTGTTTATTATCCCCGTAAAAAACTGTCAAAGGATATTCGGATTGGTGAGACTGTAAAAATAGTCGGTAAAAGTGGTGTCTCACGAGTGTATAAGATTATTGATTTACATTCAGATATAGTAAGTTTAGATGGTAATCATCCGTTAGCGGGTCAAGATCTTATTTTTGAAATAGAAACCCTAGAAGCTCGTAATGCAACACATGAAGAAGTAGCTGCTGCATGCAATGATATGTCGGTGCAACTCCTACACTAATCTTATAAAATTTAAATAAACAATATTACATTGCTGTTGAAAAGGCGAAAATTATTCATTCGAGAATTGTAAAAAAATTTACATTTTGCATGATTTATTCCTTTGAGATTTGTATTTGAGATAAGTTTTTAAGACTCGTCAAGGGTTTGCTTAATAAAGCATTAAATTTTTTAACTGAAGTCTTTAGAATAAAGCTTGAAATACTTTCAAACACCCGTTTTATTAGATTACAAGTAGGCTTATATTTTGCTGTAAACCCTCGTATGCTGGATAAATGTATATTTATGAAAAATCATGAAGAGCTTCCCATAAAACATTCGGATTACGAAAAAGTCTTGCACGGGACTTTTAAGTTAAATGCGTTTAGAGTTGGGCAAAAAGAAATCATCGTATCGGTTTTAAATAAAACAGATACGATGGCTGTTTTACCTACTGGAGGTGGAAAATCGTTATGTTTTCAATTTCCTGCTGTTTACACCAAAAGACTCGTGATTGTGATTTCGCCATTGATTGCTCTCATGAAAGATCAAGTACGTATTTTAAATGCGCAAGGGTTAAGAGCTGGATGTCTGTATTCCGGACAAGGTGATGATGAAAAGCGCCAAATTTTCAATGATATAAACCAAGGTGGACCATACTTGCTTTATTTATCTCCTGAACGCGTGCAAAAAGAAGGATTTCAAAAATGGATTTTAGATCGAGAAATTTCTTTATTTGCAATAGATGAGGCTCACTGCGTTTCTCAATGGGGGCACGATTTCAGAAATGAATACTCGCAATTGAGTATTTTAAAAAAGTTGCGTCCTGATGTTCCAGTGTTAGCTCTGACGGCATCAGCTACCCCAATAGTTATAGATGATATTATTGTTCAATTAGGTTTACAAAAACCTCAGCGTTTTGTACGTGGATTTTATCGCGACAATCTTTATTATCAAGTAGAATTATGTGATCATGAAGACTCTAAAAAAGATTGGCTTAAGCAAGCTATAAAGCAATATCCCGATGGAAGAATTATTGTCTATTGTGGCACCCGTAAAATAACAGAAGAGATAGCGTACTTTTTATCACAACATTTTGAAAAAGTTGGATTCTATCACGCGGGACTGAATAATTTAAAAAGAACGTCCCAACAAAGTAAATATGATAGTGGAGAATATAGAATACTTGTGGCTACAAATGCCTTTGGAATGGGTATAGATCAACCTAATGTAAGACTTGTTATTCATTATCAAATGCCAGCCAATATAGATGCTTTATGTCAAGAAATGGGAAGAGCTGGGCGTGATGGAAATATATCGACTTGTTTAATGCTCTATTCAAAAAAAGATAAAGGCCTTCAGTCATTTTTTATTCAAAGTTCAGAAGCTGCTAAGAATATTAAAGATTTAAAATGGAGAAACTTGGATGCTTTAGTTGAGTATTGTGAGTCTTCAGAGTGTCGGCATGCAGAGATTTTAACTTATTACAAAGATTCATACAGGTTGAGAAAATGTGGTCACTGCGATGTGTGTGATGCAAAATCCTCAAGAAAGATCAGCCAGCCAGTGCGAACAACGGTAAGTGAAGTGAGTTCAAAAAAGAAGAAAAATGTATACGATGACCAACATCAGTTAACAATTGAACAGCAAAAGAGATTTGAGGGTTTAAAAGCATGGAGAAAAATTAAAGCTCAAGAGCTAGATTCTCCTGCATTTGTAATTTTTGGAGACAAAACTTTGCGTGAAGTTGCTATTAATAACCCACAAAGTTTAGAAGAACTTAAGAGTATTTATGGGTTTGGAGAAGTGAAGATAGAAAAATTTGGCCCAGAGGTTTTAACTCAAATTAAACAAGAGAGTTTTTAATAAACTGGACTGTGGCAGTTGCAACATTTCTTATTTAAAATAAATATGAAATGTTAAGTGAAGCAAAACTATTCACGCGGCTTCTCTCTTCAAACTCTGGTGATCTTGTAACAAATCTCCAGACAGCAACAAAAGGGCTCACCTGTAATCCTAAACCAAATTCTGTCTCTGAATTAAAGGGATATTTCTTTACCTTATGACTGCTTTTGAATGTGTTTCCATCTAAAAAAATATTACGGGCTATTAAATTACCTCTTACCCCACCATATATATAATAGCTGAGTTTATCAGCTTTAGCAGTAGGTAGAACAAAGCTATCACCATCACTCGCAGAAGGGCGCGTAGGACCATAATCATCTTGTAAGTTTACACCCAAACGCACTAATCCTCCAGAGTGCAGTCCTATAAGGACATTTCCAAATCCTGCTCCATAATAAGGGATAAAATCTAAATTCTTACTTTGATAGAATTGAAATCTTTTTTGATAGTTTAATTGTAGAGTGGGTTCATCGTGCAATGTATTAGCCCAACCTTGAGCTTCGGCAACTCCGATAAGATTATGAAAGTTATTTTGAACTTCTTTTCCTAAAGCGCTTGGGCCAACCATTCCAACATCTAGTTCAAAAAATTGCGCTGAGTTTTCTTTTTGAAAGCTTGCAGCTAAGCCAATATATGCCCATGCGGCATAAGGGCGATCATCTGGGATTAATTTAGTTTCGGCAGTTAACACAGGAGTGTATATTTGATGTCCTAAAGATATTCCAAAATTAGTCTTAGATCCCGCAAGATTTCTATTTATAAAATTAAAAACTTCTAGAGGAATGTTTGAATATCTAGGGATGCGGTCTTCTGCGTAAATATAAGATAATTTAAACCCATTAGAGTAAGCACGATCTGATCCTGGTCCACCTATGTTACGAGAGTCATTTTCAATGTAAAATACTATGGCCTCACCCTCACGGCTTTTTTTAGATGGGGTATTGTCTTCTTGAGCAAAAGACTTATTTCCTAAGACGATGCTTGATAATAATAAATATAAAATAGATCTCATAAATAAACACTATGTCCTAACTTAAATAGATAAGCAAATGAATGAAGAGTAGATTTTAGTGAATTGTGTTTCTCAATAAATAAGTTAGTATTTAAAGTATGCAAGAAACTGGTAACGTTACTCTAGAAATTGAAATTTGTTCAAGTTGTGTAAAAAAGCACGTATCGGTAAGCATTGATGATGTCGTGATTGAAGTAAAAAAATGTCTAAAGGAGATATTTCCCGAAAAAAATGTCCTCATTAAGACGTATTCTTGCTTTAGATTGTGTCCAGATAAACGTATAACTTTTGATATTAATAAAACGCTTACGTTTTCAAAAGAAGCAACAGTAAAGTCTCTTGTTCAAGAGGTGGTGAGTGTTGAAAAGTATCAGCGCTCTAAAAATTAATATTTTCTATAGCTCTTTGTATAGTG
>JBKBTW010000094.1:0-9968 GCA_046291245.1 Pseudobdellovibrio sp.
GCATTTTTAATTTCTTGTAAGCGCTTTGATAAATCAGCTGCCTCTCGTGAAGACAAGAGTGCAGCTTGATCAACAACAGGCCCCGTAAGCGGAGGTACCGTAAAAGCATGGGCGCTGGTCACTATCACCAGCGCTGTTGCAAAAATCAAAATACTCAAAAACTTTTTTAGAGTACTCATTAAAATTTAACTTCTGGAGCCTTTTCATTTTGAGCTTTTTCTGCTTCAGAAACATCCCATTGAGGCATTTTATCGTACTTGTAAAAAATCATGTTTGTAAAATTAGTTGGCGGGACAGTCACTAAGTTATTAAAAACTTTGATAGTTTCAATGTATCTGTTACGGGCAACTGTGATTCTATTCTCAGTCCCTTCTAATTGAGCTTGTAAATCTTGGAAATTTCTATCCGCTTTTAAATTAGGATAGTTTTCTGTAATAGACATAAGCTTTCCTAAAGCCATTGATAAATCGCCTTGCACTTTACGGTACTCAGCAAATTTCTCCGGAGTCAGACTAGAAGCATCTAACTGGATAGATGTGGCTTTAGAACGAGCTTGCGTCACACCTTCTAAAGTTTCTTTTTCATGAGTTGCATAACCTTTAACTACATTTACAAGATTAGGAATCAAATCAGCACGTCTTTTGTACTGATTTGTCACTTCTGCCAATGCGGCGTCTACTTCATTTTTTTGTTGAGGTATGCTTTGGATACCACATGAAGATAAAAATAAAACCGCTGAAATCAATAATAGTTTTTTCATAAAAACTCCTTTTAAATACGTTTTAAACGCCATTAAATTAACATACTTTCTTGATTGCTAAAACGTAAACAGTTAATGTAACTCTATGCAGCTTCAAGGTTCTCCTGACCAAGTTAAGACCATTTCTCACTCATTTGCCGATGATTTTATCATTTTCAATAAACGCACCGGAATGCGCACCCACAAAGTCAATGAGAACCAACTTGGATTAGTTGAAACATTGTCTGACAAACTAGCAACTAAACTCTATGTCGTGCACAGGTTAGATAAGGAGACTTCAGGACTTATCATGTTTGCAAAAACTCAAGATGTCGCATCTGATTTTGCTAAAAAATTTGAAAGTCATGAGATCTCGAAAACTTATTACTTCCTAACAGATCACGAAAGTCAGAGTACTCGTTTTAATGTAAAAACGCACATTGAAAAAAATGATAAAACATATATTAATAATCCATCCAAGCCCACAAACTCGGAAACACACTTTATTTTCGTTAAAAAAATAAATGATAAAATAAATCTTTGGAAGGCTCATCCCCTTACAGGAAAACCCCATCAAATCCGTTTACACGCGGAAAAAGCTTGCATCCCGATCTTAGGAGATCACGAGCACGGTGGTTCGCCTTGGTTTCGTTTAGCTTTACACGCTGGCGGACTTAATTTTACTTATAAAGATCAAAAAGTGAATATCCAAATACCTTTACCATTTTGTTTTGAAAACGAGATCCATTTTTTAGGGGATTTTTTAGAAAATGAATATCAAGATTTATCACAAATTTTAAATCTTGATCAAAAACAAACGTACAGATTATACCACCGCTCACATCAGATAGAAGACATTCGTATTGATTTATATGGCGATGTCGTTTGGGTTTATTGGTACAAAGAAGAAGCTCCATCGCAAGACGATCTTTTATCAGTCGAGAAGTTTTGTAAAAACCATCATTACAAATATGTGATACGTCACATGATCAATCGTGGGCAAGGCGTAGGCGGCAAAGAGCAGCAAGACCTATATTATAATGAAAATACTCTATCACCTCTCCATGTTTCGGAAAATTGGATCGCCTATGAAAACAACTTCAAAGTCCAGCTCAGACGCGATCAAGGGTTTTCCCCAGGATTGTTTTTAGATCAACGCGCTAACCGCTCTTTAATAAACTCTTTATCTAAAGATAAGAACGTTTTAAATTTGTTCTCGTACACATCTCTATTTTCTGTTGCGGCTGCTTTAGGAAAGGCAAAGCAAGTGACAACCGTAGATGCAAGTCCCAATTTTTTAAACTGGTCACGTGAAAACTTTAAAATTAATAATTTAGACGATCAAAAGTACGAGTTTTTTGCTCAAGATTCTCTCCTATTTTTAAAAGGCTCTGTTAAAAGAGATCGCAAATGGGACATCATTATTTGCGATCCGCCTTCTTTTGGTCGCACAAAAAACACTACATGGAAAATTGAAAAAGATCTTCCAGAACTTATCGATCTTATGTGGAAATGCCTCAACAAAAATGGTCTCATTCTCTTTACGTGCAATTACGAAAAATGGACCTTGCTAGATCTAGAAAAAGTTTTCAATAAAGTGCTTATGCAAAAACAAGCGTCTTTAAAAAACCTTCCTCTAGCTGATTTAGATTTTGAGTTCTTAGACGCTTACGACAATCTTTTAAAAGGTCTCATTATTAAAAAGGGTTGAAGCAACATCAAAATCTAAAATCTAGAAGAACCTCATAGCCGAATAGCATATTTAACTTTTTTGTAATTATTAAAATTTTTTGCCAACTCCAAGAAATCGTTAATGTAAAACTGATAGGACTCTTGATTGACTTTAAAAATAATCTTTGACGAATTCTCAATCTCTATCTCAATTTGATTCATTAACTCATCAATTTTAACGGACTTGATGAAATCAACAAAAAGTCTCTGGTACTCCTCATTCACTTCCAACATCCATCCTGTAGCGTTTGAAAATACGTTGAAAGCCTTAATATCAAATGCTCTAAATTTTTTAACTTTGCTCACAAGATCACTGGCTAACTCATCAAGCTCTGCGTATAAATGCAGTTTCTGCGTTTTTTTATCCAGTGTGGAGCTTGCGTCTATAAAGGCTTTATAAGCTTTCTTAGAAGAAGAAATATTTAAAAACATATTGGTGTTTAAATACATAAATCCTCCTGTTTCGTAGATATAGTTTACAATCTAAACTCTCCAAAAAGGCGTATTATGTTTTTATTCTCAATTTATCCCGTTTTTCGCTTCACAAAGATATGTTTTACTTTGATATTTCGGACATTTTACTTTTTAAACGATCCAAAATATCTGCAGCTGAGTCTTGTGTTCTGAGGGCATACTGCGCTTTTAAGATCTCAATTTGATCGAGAGTCACGTCCTCGCATTTTCCAAGTTTATGCAAACGTGTTTGATAAATCTGATACAAACAAAGCGCTCCCGCCACCGAGATATTAAAACTCTGCACAAACCCAGGCATAGGGATGATCACTCTCTCATCCGAAGCCTCCAGCATTTCTTTTGAAACACCGTCTTTTTCATTTCCCAGAACCAGCGCAGTAGGAACTGTAAAATCGATTTCATGCAGCGGCTTTGATGACTCAAGCGAGGTCACGCAAATTTTAATGTTATTCTCTTTAAAATACTTTACAGCGTCTCGAGTAGATTTCCATTTTTTAGTTTCAACCCACTTATCTGCACCCTGTGTAACACGTTGCGAGTTTTTAAATTTATCGCCAGTTTCAATAACATGAAAATTCGAAAACCCCAGTCCTTCAGCCGTGCGCATAACAGCACTGATATTACCACGATCATAAATGCTCTCCAAAACAACTGGTATAGAAAAACATCTTCTAGCTGCAACAGCCTCAATTTTTGCTTTACGTTCTGGAGTTAGTAACGGCCATATGTGCGCTAACACTTGCTCTACAGTGGCCGTGTGACCAGGTTTGTACTCAATAGGATTTTTTAAAGGAAATAATGATATGCTCATGGATAAAACTCACTTTAAACAAAGAGCTTCTTTAAATGCGCATTTTTAAACACATAGAAGATCTTTTGGTAATAGACTTAAAAACCAAGTTTAGATAAGTCACGCGTAATGTTTTTTTGATGAGCTTCTAAAGTGCCGCCACCGATTTCCAACAATTTAGAATCTCTCCATAGCCTTTCAACAACATATTCGCCCACGTAACCATAACCACCTAAAACTTGAATAGCACGATCAGAAACATTTTTAGACATAGTAGTAGCCACTAATTTAACACCATCAGAATCTAAACGATTACCCTCTTTAGTTAAATCAAGTTTACGAGCCGTATCGTACACATATGCAGCTGAAGCTTTGTACTCAGCATAAGAGTCACCAATGTATTTTTGAACTTGCCCAAAAAAGTTTAATGGCTTACCAAAAGCTTCTCTTTCAGTTGCATATTTATTCATGATTTCAATAGATCTTCTTGCAATTCCTAAACTCATCGCAGCTAAACCCACACGTTCGATCTCTAAATTACGCATCATATGATGAACAGAATCACCCTCTTGTCCTACGAGGCGATCTGCTGGAATTTCGCAGTTTTCAAAAACCAACTCCGCCGTATTTGATCCGCGCATTCCTAATTTATCCATAATTTTTTGACCCACATAAAAACCCGGATCATTTTTTTCGATGATAAAAGTTGAGATTAAAGCTCGACCATTTTTTTCGCCTGTTTTTGCGTACAACCAAACAACATCACAGGCTGTTTTATTTTCATCAAGCGCACCATTTGTGATCCACATCTTACGACCATTGATAACGTATTTGTCACCTTTTTTTACGGCTGTTGTTTTCATTCCTAAAACATCAGTTCCATAGTCTGGCTCTGACATCGCCATTGATCCGATATACTCGCCAGACGATAATTTTGGCAAATACTTTTGCTTTTGCTCCTCAGATCCATTGACCGCTAAATTATTCACACATAACAGCGTATGCGCTAAATAAGCTAATGCAAAACCTGGATCACTTGCAGACAACTCTTCATGCACGAGACATACTGCTGATGCATCTAAGCCCGCACCGCCATAAGTCTCTGGCACTGTTAAACCTAATAAACCTAAATCGCCTAATTTTTTAAATAGCGGTAAATTAAATTGCTCTTTTCGATCAAACTCATGAGCTTGGGGCTCGACTTCGGCTACAACAAATGATTTCAATGTATCCCGTAACATTTGATGAGTTTCTGTCGGATTAGCTAAATCAAAAGTTTTCAAATCTACAGACTGTTCAGTTGAGCTCATATGTCTACCCCTGTGGTGTTAATTAAAAGTATAAAACTAAATTTTGAACGGCTTGACTCTAGCAAATATGTCAGGCGTTATAAAGAAAAATGATCTCCATAGACGAGTGTAAAGTATGAAAAATGCAAATAAAGCTACAATTTTAGGCGTTGGAACGGAACTAACTACAGGACAGGTTCTTAATAGAAATGGATCTTGGATCTCCGAAAAGCTTATTCCTTACGGAATTGAGACTACAGCTCATCTTGTTGTTCCTGATGATCGTGAGCTTATCTTTAACACTTTAAACTTCTGTGCTCAAACTTCAGACATTATATTTATAACCGGCGGACTTGGGCCAACAAGTGATGATTTCACACGCGAAGTCATTGCTCAATGGTGCAATAAAGAATTAGTTTTTGATGAAGCCTCGTGGGGACACATTCAAGTGCGTCTTACTTCTCGTGGTTTTACAGTTAAAGATATTCAAAGACAACAAGCCTATTTTCCTGAAGGAGCCACAGTTCTAGTCAATTCGGAAGGCACAGCTAATGGCTTTCAAATGACTGCACAAACGAAGTATGGTGAAAAAATGCTCTTCGTATTACCCGGGCCGCCTCGAGAAATTGAGTCTATCTGGAATACTGCTATCGTTAAATGGTTATTTGTAAATACTCAACTCATTGATAAAAAATTAACGCGCTCATGGGACACACTCGGTTTAGGAGAGTCTGATATTGCTGTTATGGTAGAAAAATGTTTTGAGAACAAATGGCCAGATTTAAAATATGATTTAGGTTATCGCCTTCATTTACCTTATGTTGAAGTTAAATTTGCTTATTACAAATCTCAAGAAAATTTAGCCAAACCGATTATTGATAAAATTGAAGCTGCGCTTAAGGATATAACCGTACTTCGTAATATGGAAGATATTGCTCATCACATGATTAGTCTTACAAAAAACACGGATTTTGCATTTTATGATTTTGTTTCTGACGGTTTCTTACATCATCGTTTAACTACACCGCTTAAAACGCAAAAAAACTGGATGTGGAAGCAATCTAAAATTCCTATGGACTCTGATTTTTTCGTCAATGAAGAAAACTTTATGGCACTGTTACCTGTCGATGAAGATTTTGAAAAGGCTATTGTCTTGGGACATCTACTGGAAACCAGCTTTTCAATAGAACTAGAAGCTCCAATGAAATCCCCGTTAATGAAAGAACGTCGAAAACAGTATTTTGCGGAAATGGCTTTGATTAAATTTTGTCAGAAATTTAATCCTCAGAGAAAATAAAACGAGATAAATCATCACATATGTTGATGACTTTACTGTGTTGACTGTCGTCCATTTTTAAGAACTCTATTCCGACTTCAGTCATATCGTTCGGCTTTACTCTAGCAAAACGAACGACAGCATGAACTGTAAAATTAGTTCCTTGTTCTGGTTTGATTGATAGAATCACCTCTTTGTTTTTCTTTAAGTACATCGTATCTGTATCGGCAATCAAACTTGCTCCCGACTGTGAGAGGTTAAGCAAATACGCATCAGCACGCGCTTTACCATCTTTAGAGTAAACAATTTGACTTTCTATAGGGTATTTTCGATTGGTTTCAAAACGTATATCTCGGCGCCCCGAAAGCTCATAAATATTTACAATATCGGATACGTAAAACCCTTTAGCGCTAAATTTAACTTGGGCACGTAATAAAAACACTTGAGTTCCTACATTAAATCCCAAAGTGCATTTTCGATCTTTAAGATCAATGACCTGCTGGGGTAAGATATAAATTTTTTCAGGCTCTTGGGCTAATTTTACAAACTTTGCCTTAACGACTGTTTGTGTTTCTTTTTCTCGATAAATAACTTTGCATTTTTGAAAAACTCCCGCCGATAGAATTTTATCAGATTCTGACTTAGATAGTTTTTTAACCTGCTTCCGCATAATCATACCCCTGTCATGTTAATATAACCTTTTATTAGGCATATATTTAGATAAATTGGAGAAATCCCACTCTGCGACACTCATATCGTTTAACTTTAATTCTAAACTAGTTATCAGCCTACCTTATGGTAAAAGATATACTTTATGGCCCTGGTTAGAGTTTTTGTACTATACATGGACTCTTTTTCTTAGAGTTAGACTTAGATGAAAATCAATATATTGTACATTAAAACTGCATTAACCCAGTCTAGTTGGTTTAGCGCCACACCCCAGTTTTTTAAAAATTCTTTACGAGATTATTATTTTTAAGTAGTCTTTAACTAAGGCTTATTCCAACAGACATTTTGTTTCTTGAAGTATAGCCGAACTCATGACTTTCTAAGAGAAGTTCAAGAAAAGTGTAAGAGAATTACATTATATCACTGCTTCTTAGAGATATAAAAACTTCTGTCTTCAATAAGACAGAAAGAGGAGCCATATGTCAACGCAATCAGATGCTACAACTGCTGTAGTTAACAACGCACGTCTAAGTGCTTTTAAAGCCGCAATCGAAACACACACAAATTCTATAGAAAAAATAAAAGATCAATTTGGTAAAGAAGCGCCCATATCTGAATATTTTGGCTGCATGACATTTGGTTTAGCACAGATGCGCGAAAAGCTTCCTCGCGATGCTTATAACAATTTATTAAAAACTCTCGATCAAGGAAAAAAACTTCCCAAAGAAACAGCCGAATCTATAGCCTCATCTGTAAAAGAGTGGGCTATCACAAAAGGCGTTACTCACTTTTGTCACTGGTTTCAACCTATGACCGGCTCTACAGCCGAAAAGCATGATGCATTCATTACAATTCAACACTCTAACCACTCAGAGCTCAGAGTGATTGAGAGATTTACTGGATCACAACTTATACAAGGTGAACCTGATGCTTCATCTTTTCCATCAGGTGGAATGCGCTCTACGTTTGAAGCTCGTGGCTATACAGCGTGGGACCCGTCTTCACCTTTATTTATCCTCGAAGAAGGTAACGCTAAAACTCTTTGTATACCTACTGTGTTTTTTGGTTACCATGGACAAGCCTTAGATAATAAGACACCTTTATTAAGATCTACAGAAGCTATTTCAACGGCTGGTTGCGAGTTCTTAAAATTACTAGGTGATGTTGATGTGAAAAAAATCTCGACAACTTTAGGCGCTGAGCAAGAGTACTTCTTAATTGATAAAAACTTTGCGGCCCTTCGACCAGACATCATCATGACAGGAAGAACTCTTTTAGGTTCACCAGCTGCGCGTGGACAACAACTTGAAGATCACTACTTTGGGGCTATTCCAACACGCGTCACTCAATTTATGCAAGAAGTTGAATTCGAACTTTATAAACTTGGCGTTCCAGTTAAAACACGCCACAATGAAGTGGCTCCGAGCCAATTTGAATTGGCTCCTATCTTTGAAGATATTAACATTGCAACTGATCACAATCTTTTAACGATGGAGATTCTAAAGCGTGTCGCTTTAAAACATGGATTGGTCTGCTTACTCCACGAAAAACCTTTTGCTGGAGTGAATGGTTCAGGAAAACACAACAACTGGTCAATGGCTAATGATAAAGGTGAAAACTTATTAGAACCAGGCCATACCCCACACCAAAACTTACGATTTTTAGCGTGCCTAGCGGTAACATTAAAAGCCGTACATGAGCATGCTGGCTCATTAAGAGCGGCTATTGCATCACCTGGAAATGATCACCGTTTAGGGGCCAATGAAGCTCCACCTGCCATTATTTCTGTGTTTTTAGGAAGCTTACTTGAAGATATTTTAAATACAATCGAAGCTGGTAAAGTCTTAAAAGGTATTGATCAGCAAATTATCGATTTAGGGGTTAATAAAATACCTGATGTCTCTAAAGATTACACAGATAGAAATAGAACATCTCCATTCGCTTTTACAGGCAATAAGTTTGAATTTCGAGCTGTGGGATCAACTCAAAATGCATCTGTTCCGATGGCTATTTTAAACGCGGCTGTCGCAAAAAGCTTTACAGAGTGCTCTGTAAGATTAAAAGAATTACTTAAAAAGAAAAAACGTGACGAAGCTGTGATGGAACTCGTCAGACAAATCGTTAAAGAAACTAAAAACATTCGTTTTAGCGGCAATGGTTACTCGCAAGAATGGAGAGCCGAAGCTAAAAAACGTAATCTACCTATTTTAAATACATCAGCTGATGCGCTTGCGGTATTTAAAGATAAAAAACAAACTCAGTTTTTAGTTGATATGAATGTTTTAACTCAAGAAGAAATTAACTCAAGATATCATATCGCAGTTGAGCGTTATGTTAAAACTTTAGATATAGAACATTTAAGTTTAGTTGAACTCACTGAAACTTACATCGTCCCTGCTCTTGAAAAACAAATCATAGCTTTAGCTAAAACACAAGAAGCTCTTACTTCTAAACCTATAGCTAAACTTCATGAAAGCAGATTTAAAGCTGTTGAAACAGTATTTGGCAACATCCTGAGTGAACTTGAAAAATTTAAAGCTATGATTGAAAAATCAAAAAAATCACATGATGAAGAAAAGCGCATGTGGGATATCGTAAACACCCTACAACCGCAAAGTTTCAAGTTACGTGCAGCCTGTGATGAAGCTGAACACATTGTGGCAGATGAGTTTTGGCCGTTGCCAAAATATCGCGAAATGTTATTAGCGAATACACTAACTTAAGAGTGAATTTCTGAGTCTAAAATCAGCGAGAAGGTTAAAGCCTTCTCGCTTTAAAACAACTCTTGAATTTTATCACGGCTAAAGTTAGCCTATAACTCTCAGATATGGAGCGGTGGCCGAGTGGCTGAAGGCGCACGACTGGAACTCGTGTATACGCTAAAACGTATCGAGAGTTCGAATCTCTCCCGCTCCGCCAAATTAAATGAGTCAAATAAATCCTCAAGCTTTAGAACCGAAACAGATGTCAAATAAAGACAATTTTGTATGCAGTCCAAGT
>JBKBTW010000095.1:0-3496 GCA_046291245.1 Pseudobdellovibrio sp.
CAAATAACCAATACGTTTTTTAACTTCTAACGGGTTTTCAAAAACATCATAACCACTGATTTTCGCTTCACCCTCTGTAGGAGCCATAAATCCTGTAATGATTTTCATTGTAGTCGATTTCCCGGCACCGTTAGGACCTAAAAAGCCCACAACCTCACCACTCTCAATTTTAAAACTCAAATCATCAATAGCTTTACGCTCACCATAACATTTCGTTAAGTGACTTACTTCAATCATAGGACAACACTCCGTTGTTATCTGGAAATCATTTCAAATCTACATAGTACGAAGGTGCAAGTTTTCTAATAGAACTAAACCCATAACACACCTAAAACGCAGCCATCGGATTTTTAAAATGACTCCTCGTTACGATTTTCATCTTCTCTTGACACTAGCCTAACACAAATTTTTAGCTCTAGCGAAGTACAAGCTTATATTAATTTATTTTGATGACTAATAATGTCACACAGTTATTAAAAATTCTTTTGGATAATGGTAAGTCACACGACCTAACTTATCCCCCTTGATAGGGCGTACGTGACGGCACTCAGCGACAACAACAGACACTTTAGATCCTTGCATGGTTTTCTTATTCTTAAAGGACTCTTTGACCAACCATTCAGCCGATTTTATAACGGCCAAATCAGAGACAGTTTTATCTTTTGGCTTTTGCAAAACAGCATAAGCACTTGGGTAATCTTTTAAATGAACCCATAAATCCCATGCCTTAGATTGGCGAAGCAATTTTAAATTATCCGCAGCTGATTTACCCATTAAAGCCACTAAGCCTAACTCCTGATCCACGACAAATTTTCGAAATTGACCTTCGACATCACGACGCACACCTTGTTTACCTTGCCTCAAGGCTAAATGCTCAAGATAGATTTCGAATTTCTCTTGCGACACATCTTTAACCTGCTCAATCTCCTCTCGCACTTGCTCTTGACGCTTAGAAGCTCCTTCCACTTTAGATTGAACTTGCTTCATTTTTTCAAAACACTTCTCGATGTTATAGGACACTTTACGTTCGTAATCGATATGAGGCGACCACTCTACCGGAAGATTTTGAAATCCATAACTCTTTAAATGAGATCCTATGTCTGACCAAGGTACTTTCAAAAGCTCCTGCACTTGAGTCTCTATTTGCTGAAGAGCTTTTTCTTTTTTAACTAAATCTTTTTTGCGCGCAGCTACCCACTTATCATAGGGACTAGCCCCCGCATTGATGCGCTCTGCGACCATCTCATTTTTCTTTACTTTTGATCTTCTGTCCAACCACTGATTAAACATAAAAGGTATAGACCTTTGATCCTGCTCGACGTAATCAATTGATGCATTTTCCGAAACCTCAACTAACTCCTTGGGCTTTTCCCAATTCACGGATTTTGTTTTTCCACCCTCTCCAACTTTGACAACCACATTAGGCTGGCGCGGAATAAGTCTCAACTCCAAGATAAGATTTTTATCTGGATGACTAAAATCAAACTCAGCCACTCGACCATAGTTTTCTAAGCTTTTAATTTCTTTAAGCCGTGAGTTCTTAAAATGAGAATTTAAAAAAAGAGCCGTTGGTTTAGTTTTCTTTATTTTAGGCCACGGGTTATGATCATACAAACCTACAAATGGAAACTGATGATCTAGATCTATGACCAACCAAACTGTTTTAGGATCTTTTATAAAACGATAAAACCCCAGAACAAGACCTTCATCACTTGCAACGACCTCTTGCAACTGACTGCCCTCAAGCTCGTCATGCAGGTACTGAATAATCATTTGAAACTCATCAAAACTAGGCGTTTTCACAGTTAAGACTTTAACTCAAGAAACCGAAAAAATCGATATGAAAACACTCATTGCACAAATTATTGAAGAAGAAATTAAAGCTACTTCTAACTTAACAGAAACATTGGATCAATTTGTGGATAGAGTTTATCATATTTTTTCAGAAGAAGTAAGATATCTTAAACTTTATGCCCCTATGGGACTTGATCTTGGCGTCGCTGAAGAAATCAAACAAGAAATCACAGACACATGCCGTGTTAAAATATATGGGCACTATAATTTGCAAAATTATCGTCTCTCTTTAACCCAAACATCATTTCTCGATAATAGAGAAATACATGGGACCATAGCCGACTCCATTCAAGATATTATCTCCATGAACAGCACTGCTCGCGGGAGTTCCACGTCCGAACCCATCGGGTAAAATACAGTAACCAAATTCAGTTTTTTCTATAAAGCTATAGTCCTTCACCCAATCAACTTCCAATACATTTACATTTCTTTTCTTTTTTAATTTTTTGATGACGTCGTCATTCTCTAAAGGAGAAATCGAACAGGTTGAGTAAACAATGCGGCCACCTTCTTTACAGGCTAAAAATGCTGACGACAACAAAGAGTACTGCCTAATCGCTAAATTCTCGCTTCGTCTTTTTGTCCATGCCGCAAACTCAAGACTGTTTTCTATCAAGTGACGCTCCCCAGAGCATGGAACATCAGCCAAAATACGATCAAATTTTCCAGCATTTTGTAACCCAAATTGATTTCCATCTTTTCCGGTAACAAAAACATTCTGCCTGTAATCATGTGGGATATATTGCCTGAGTACACGCAACAATCTCTCCCTACGCCCGTTCGAGTATTCATTGGAAACCAGCTCACCTGTTCCATTTAAAGCTTCTGCTAAAATAAGGGTTTTACCCCCAGGGGCCGCACACACATCTAAAACAGTCTCATTTTCTTGAACATCCAAAGCTCTGGCAACGAAGTAACTCGCAGGGTCCATTTTATAAAATACCTGCACACCTTTCGCATCTTCTTGTGCATGTACATTAGCATTGCTTTTTGAGTAGTAACACCCTGGAAAAACCTCTACAAAATCATCAGAAAGCTCAGCTTGAGCATATTTATTTTTTCTGAGAATTTGACTTTCAGGCTGCGTAAGAGCTAGCGATAAAGAAGCCCATCGATCTTGATAAACAGACTGAAAGTACGCATTAAATTTTTCGTTCTGGAAATTGACAGACAAATTTACACCCCTGACCGATTTCAGATTCCAATGAAATCTGACCTCCATGAATTAATGTATGATGCTTAACTAAAGCAAGTCCTAAACCTGAGCCACCTTGAGTTCGATTTCTTCCTTTATCAACTCTGTAAAATCTTTCAAAAATTCGCCCTTGATGCTCCTTGGAAATACCAGGTCCATAATCCTGCACTACAAGTTGTGTCATCAAGTTATCTTTTGTTTTTTCCCATGTCACTTTAATGGACTCAGCTGCAATCTCTTGACCGGAATAACGAACCGCATTGACTACGAGATTACGTAATATTTGTCTCAAACTTGAAGGGTCTGCATAAACAAAGTCAGTATTAAAGTAACAAACAACTTTTTTGTTATTCATCGCTATAATAGGCTCTAATTCACTCACCACTTGAGCTGTTATTTCATGCGTGTTGATTTCCACCTTTTCAACTTTATTTAAATTATCTAGCT
>JBKBTW010000095.1:3506-9873 GCA_046291245.1 Pseudobdellovibrio sp.
TAGCTTAGATAAATTTAATAGATCATCTAATAAAAGTGTCATATTGTGTGAACTTTCAACAATGGGCTTAATAAACTCGATGTACTCTTGTTTTTCTTTTGCAATTTTAGAACTCAATAAATCTGCATAACCACGAATCACAGTTAAGGGCGTTCGCAATTCATGTGATGCATTTGCGACAAAATCCACACGAATTTTTTCTGTTTTTTGAATCTCAGACATGTCATAAAAAACACCTAAAGCCCAATTTTCATAATCTTCGACTGATGGCAGTAAACTCACGAATAAGTGGAATTTTCCCAGATCTTTTTGCAATTTATTATGCTCTTGAAACGTTTTACGAAATAAATCTAAAACCTCTGGTTCTCGAATCACATCGTGAAGATGGTAATTTGCATTTATTGATTGAGGAGCCCATTTAAACTGCTCCATGAATGCCGTGTTGAACGAAATGATTCTCAGATCTGGATCTACTGTAACCACAGCCTCTTTTAAACCGGAAAATACAGTCTCAAAAACAGCTCTTTCATCTTGAGCATTTTTTTTAAGTCTTAAATATTTACGACGTAAATTGTACGAAGCTCTCTCCAAATCAGCAAAAAATTGACCATCATCGTCTTTATAAACATCATCAGGATGAGCCAATTTTAGCTCATCAGCACTCATAAGCTTTACCATTTTTTTAGTTTGTTTTTTTATTTTACGAGAAAAATAAACATACGAAATAGACCAAGCTACTAAAAGACCTATTATAAAAATGATGCTATATACAATTATCATGTCGAGTAATTAACACGATACCCAACTCCACGAATTGTTTCAATATGTTCAGCCCAATCTGAAAGTTTTTTGCGAAGAGCAAAAACATGCGTATCGATTGTGCGACCTGTTACGCTCACATCCTCACCCTGAATTAGGTCTATGAGCTGATCACGCGTCAATACACGCCCTTGAGATTTCAGCAATAGACCTAATAACTTAAACTCTGATGGAGTTAAATGAATAGACTGCCCCCGCAATGAAACCTCTACTTTTCCATAATCTAAATACAATCCATTGAGTTCATACTTCTCAAAAGAACCCAATGACTCTTCTTTCGTATTTTGCTGCGATCTTTTTAAAAGATTTTTTACTCTTGCCGTTAAAACTCTAGAGTCAAATGGCTTAGTTAAATAATCATCTGCACCAGACTCCAAGCCTTGCACTATAGAGTCAGGATCTGCCTTTGCTGTCACCATCACCACTAAAGGCTCAGCTGCTGACTTCTTAATTGCACCAATGAGATCAATGCCTTGCATTCCTGGAAGCATCCAATCAAGCAACACAAGCTGATAAGTCTTATTTTGCAATAAAAATTGCGCCTGTTCTGCTGAGGCCACTTTCTCTATATTTACGTCTAAATCTCGAAGAGTTAGTGCAATTAATTCTGCAATAGCTGGCTCGTCTTCTACAATCAATACATTCGCTTTATGACTTCGATCAGTTTGTTCCATGGCGTATATCTTTTCCTGTAAAGGCAAAGATCACATCTTCAGCAATATTTGTAGAGTGATCACCTAATCTCTCTAAATTACGCGCTACCTGTATAATGTCGAGACAAGATTCTGTTAGATTTGCATTGCTCTTAATCACTTCAATATTTTGAGCTAAAACTTTACTCTTTAATGCATCAACTTCATCGTCCATCGTTAAAATTTTCTCAGCCGCCACAGAGTCCATCCGAACAAAACTATCTAAGGACCCTTTAACCATAGCCCGAACAGATTCAGCCATTTTTTCAATTTCAGTTGTGGAGACAACTTGCAATGGCCTTTTAATCATATCTTTTGCAAGGTAAGCGATATTCACACACTGATCACCCATCCGCTCAAGATCCGTGTTGATTTTGATAATTGATAAAATTAATCGTAAATCTTTCGCCACTGGGCCTTGTTTGGCTAAAATATTTAAACAGAGGTTATCTACACGAATTTGAAGCTCATTCACTTGTTTTTCAATATCGTGAACTGTTGCGAGCAAAGCTAAATCTTTTTTTAAAAACCCCTCTATCGTGATTGATAAGGCTTTTTCAACAAAACCTCCCATTTCCAGGAGTGTTTTCTTTAAATCTTCTAATTGTGCATCAAATGTTCTTTCCATAATGACCTATTTAATCCTGTTTCTTGCGATCTTGCAAAAAAAAGATCATACTATTTTACATGAGAGTGTGTTCAATAGACGTCGGTTCAAATGCTATAAGGCTTATAATTGTCGAAATCCATAAAAATGGCCAATGGGAGCAACTTAAAAAGTTCAGAGTTCCACTGAGGTTAGGCACTGATGTATTTCAATACAAGGCTTTAAAACCAGAAACAACTCAAGCTCTTATCGAAGCTTTTAGAAAAATTGCGAAACTGAACAAAAAATACAGAGTCCAAAAAACCATTGCTTTAGCCACTAGCGCCATGCGAGATGCTCAAAACAATAAGCAGATAGTGGCTCGAATCAAGTCTACGAGCAGAATTCATCTTAATATTATTTCAGGACAAGAAGAAGCGCGGATTATCCGCAATGCTATTATAAAGTCTAACTCCAATCATCACGATAAAGCCCTTTTAGTGGATATTGGTGGCGGAAGCGCAGAAATCACCGGACTTATTCAAAATAAAGTGCTTTTTTCAAAAAGTTATCCTCTCGGAGTTGTAAGGCTCCTAAGTATTCAAAAAGCAGGACAAAAAACTGTTACTGAGCACTGCTGGAGCTATATCAAAAAAATAAAACAAGAAACTTTGAAACATCAATTTGATGTCGCTATTGGAACAGGCGGTAATTTTGATGCTATTGCCAGACTCAAGCTTTTATTGCTTAAATCAGCACCGCAAACACACCTTTCCAAAGAAGAGCTTTTAAAAATAAAATCTCTGTGGGAAAAAATGTCGCTTAATCAAAAGCTAAAACTTGGATTAAAACCCGATCGTATAGATGTTTTAGATCTGGCACTCGAACTTATTCTAATGATTATTAACCAATTCAAAATTCAAAGAATCAAAATACCCATGACAGGGTTAAAAGAAGGTTCCATCTACAGCCTGCTTGATAATGAATTTATAGTTTAAAGCTAAACTACATTAATTACAGCAATTCAACTCAAATAGACTTAGTAATTATTTTTTAATGTTTATCACTACTCTTCATCGTCATGAGGGACCAGATCATCCTCGGTTAAGGTGATTTTTTGCAAAGCTTTATTCATCATATCTGTCTGCACCCCAGCCATGTGTTTCGATTCAGTGATTTGCTTCTTCAAATAACTGCCATCAGATTGCATAACCCAGCTCTGAGCTTGATCGCCCCAGTAAGACTGTAAGATATCCCACAGTTTTTCTTTAGCTATTTTATCATAAATAGGCGTAATGGCTTCGACTCGAGCATGTAAATTTCTGTACATCCAATCTGCTGATCCTATGAAAAAATCTCCATCCACTGGATTTTCCATTCCATTTCTGAAATAAAAAATGCGCGAATGCTCTAAAAATCGTCCTATTGTTGATTGAACATTTATTTTTTCACTTAATTTTTTTGTAAGAGGCTTGATGCAACAAAAGCCGCGAACAATTAAATTGACCTGAACACCAGCTTGCGAAGCTTCATACAACGACAAAGAAATATCATTTTCTTCCATATTGTTGAATTTAGCCATGACAAGGGCTGGTCGCTTCTGTTTCGCGTGGTCTGCTTCACGAGCTATCAAATCTTTAAATTTTTGAAACATATTAATCGGCGCTAAAAGTAAGTGCTTATAATCTGTTTTCATGGACTTACCTGTTAAATAATTAAAAAACTCAACTAATTCAGACGTAATTCTATCATCAGAGGTTAATAACCCCACATCAGTGTAAAATCGAGATGTGGTCTCATTGTAATTTCCAGTTCCTATGTGAGCATAACTTCTGACCATGTTATTTTCTTTGCGCACAACTAAAGTTGTTTTGGCATGAGTTTTAAGTCCTACGACTCCATAAACCACATGCACGCCAGCATTTTCCAGCTCTTGAGCCCAGATAATATTACGATGCTCATCAAACCTAGCCTGAAGTTCGATCAAACAAACAACTTGTTTACCTGCTTCAGCAGCCTCGATCAGCGCTTTGATAAAGGAGCTATTGTCTCCAGTGCGATACAAAGTCATTTTAATAGCTAAGACATTCGGGTCTTTAGCAGCTTCAGATATAAATCTCGCAACCGTTGCCGAAAAAGACTCAAATGGATGATGCACCAAAATATCATGTTTGCGGATTTGTTCAAAAATTGAAATCTGCTCTGACAAAACAGCAGGCACCACTGGAGACCATGGCGGATACTTTTCTTTAGGCCAAGAAAGTTTTGAAACTAAAGTTGATAAATCAGTTAAATCAAACTCTGCTGGCATCTCATAAATATCTTCTTCTTTGAGTTCTAGCTCTTTTGAGAGAAAAGCTTTTAACCATGGATCTGTACAATTAGAAAACTCTACTCTTACAACTTCAGCAAAGCGCCTTTGCCTTAACTCTTCTTCGATCATAGCTAATAGATCTTCCGTGTCATCATCATCTTCACGATCAGAGTCAGCATTTCGAGTTACTTTAAATGTAACTGTTCCTTGAACTTTCATTTGTGGAAAAAGCTCATTGATATGAGCTTTGATTACTTCCGTGATATGAATGTACCTGTGCGACTCATCAATCTGTATCCACTGATCAACGAGTTTAGGAATCTTCACACGTGCAAATATTTTGTCATCATCATGCTTTGAAGGTCCCAGTAATGAAACTCCGAGTGATAATGATAAATTAGAAATAAATGGAAAAGGATGACCTGGATCTACGGATAAAGGTGTTAATATCGGAAAAATTTGTTTGTTAAAATATTCTCTAATGAATTTCTTTTCTGCTGTTTTTAAATTTTTATATAAAACAATTTCACAACCTTTATGAGCCAGTTCAATTCGAAATTGATCCAGCAACAGTGATTGTTGTGTCAACATCGGTCCTAGGGCTTTGGCTATAATTTGTAATTGCTTTTTAGGAGTCTGCCCGTCTGAAGATTTTGGTGTAAGGCCGTAGGCTATTTGCCGTTTCAAGCCGCCCACTCTTTTCATAAAAAATTCATCGAGGTTTGAGCTTGAGATCGAAAGAAATTTAATTCTTTCTAAAAGAGGATTTTTTTTATCTTGAGATTCATGCAGCACTCTTAAATTAAAATTTAGCCAACCTAATTCACGATTATTGAATATCTCGGAAGAAGATTTTGGATGCTCTAAATTTTTGACTTTACGTTTTTTTCTAATCTTTTTTTCAGTGCTACTCATAATTTGTATCATTTTAAGACTTAAATACGTGCCGTACAAGTCAAGATACAGTAAAGCTCTACCGATAAGACCCTCAGTATGTCTGGATCTTTAGCTCGATATCATGCACGCAGCCCTCGTTATACACTGGATACTCAGGATAATAGTCTTATCCGATTTTCCGGCGCAGAGCGTTTTACATGGGAAGAAAAAACTGACTTACGCAATATTTCACTTACGGGGCTGTCTTTCACAGCGCCTGCAGATCTTTCTCCACAACTTGGTGAAATTATCAAAATTCAATTTTCTGTTCCTGGCTCACAAACCATGGCTTGTTATGCCATTGTGATTCGTAGCAGTAGTTTAGATGACTATAATAATGAAATCGCTGTTCATTTTTACAAACTTGACCGTACACAACGCATCAACCTAGTCCAAGGTCTAGCTCAAAAAATGGATACAGATAAACTCGACAGTAAAAATAGCACTGACTCAAGAAAGCGTAGCCTTCGAGATCACTTCCTGTATTTACCGCTCATGTTGCTGGCACTTATTTCTTGGTTAGTCATCATTCAACATGTATTTTTAAAATAGTGTATTTTTAAATAACAAATAATATCTAAATTTATTTTTTATTGTTTTAGGATAATTAATATTTAATGTTTTAATATTACATTATAAATCTATTCTTTTTAAAAAATCTTCTCGCGATATATACTTACCACCAAAAGACTCTGAAACATCCGTAACCATCTGAAGATCCATCCATGAAAATCCTAAGCTTGTTAGATGCTCAACTAATTTTATAAAGGCGTACTTGGAGGCATTGTCTTTTTTAAAAAACATACTTTCGCAGCTAAAATATTTTTCAGATTTAACACCATATATTCCAGAAATAAGTTCACCCTGTTCCCAGCACTCAACAGAAATGACTCCGCCTCGATTAAATAAATCAGTGTAGGCTTTAATTATTGGTGGCGTGATCCAGCTTCCTTTTTGCCCTACTCGCTTTTGCTTTTTACATTCGCGAATGACGTGCTCAAAAGATTCATTCACAGTTAT
>JBKBTW010000096.1:0-9843 GCA_046291245.1 Pseudobdellovibrio sp.
ACAGAGAAAATGAAAAAAAAGTTATTGGAGTTATCAATTTTGACGGTGTTAACTATAAAACCGGAGAGTACGACTTGGTCTTAATTGATGATCGAACAAATGAAGATCAAAATCTTTTTATAGGTCGCTTAATAGATACTTACTTACAAAAAAAATGGACATGGCAAACTTGTGGGTATGCTTGTTCTGATCATGCGTCATGGGACATAGAGGGCTACAGAGCAAGCTTCCCATTTGAAAGTTTGTTAGCTATCGAAAATCCTAACATTCATACTGCACACGATACATTCGACAAATCTGGAAATAACTCTTTGCACGCAGCTATGTTCGTCAAACTAGGGCTAGCCTATTTAATAGAGTTAGATAAGTAAAATAGTGTAGTGTTCATGCGTACTCTATTTGAGCACTTCACTTAATATTGTCTCTGCTTCTGAGCAGAATAAAATACTTTTATGAAGCAGCCTATCCTTAAAGAATATTTAAATTGTTACTGACTTAATATATGGTCACTTATTAAGAGCCTTCTTTTCACAATCTTCTTTTTAAAAGCCCACTCACTTCATAAACTTTTTTAATCGTATTTTCAGCCCTTACAGCAGCCAATTCCGCTCCCTTTTGAAGTAAAGCATCCAAGTGATCACGATTTTTTAACAAATCTTCGTACTTTTCACGCGCTGGTCTTAGTGTTTCTATAACTAACTCGGCCAAATCTACTTTTAAATGTCCATACATCTTACCTACATATTCGGATTCAATTTGCTCAATCGTTTTACCGCTTAATACAGAGTAAATGTTTAATAGATTCGATATCCCTGCTTTATTTTCCATATCGAATTTAATTTCGCTACCCGAATCAGTCGCAGCAGATTTAATTTTTTTCTCGATTTTTTTAGGATCATCAATAACAGCAACAAAATTCTTTTCATTTTCATCAGATTTGGACATTTTTTTAGTTGGATCTTGAAGAGACATTATGCGTGCTCCAACTTTTCCGATCATAGGCTCTGGCATTTTGAAAGTACCTTTACCATAACGATTTTCAAAATATCCCACAAGATCCCGGCATAACTCTAAATGCTGCTTTTGATCTTCTCCGACAGGAACTAAATCAGCTTGGTACAATAAAATATCAGCGGCCATTAAAACTGGATACGTAAAAAGACCTGCATTAATATTCTTAGAATGCTTCTCTGCTTTTTCTTTAAACTGAGTCATACGGTTTAAATACCCCATTGGAGTTAAACACGTCAGTATCCACGAAAGCTCTGTGTGTTGTGAAACATGAGATTGAGCAAAAATAATATTTTTCTCAGGGTCAAGACCTAAAGCTAAATACTGAGCAAAAAAACTATAAGTGCGCTCACGCAATATTTGCGGATCTTGATGAACAGTTAAAGCATGAAGATCAGCTAAAAAATAAAGACAATCATAATCATTCTGCAGTTTAGTCCAATTATTAATGGCTCCGATATAATTACCTAGTGTTAAATTTCCTGTAACTGTGCTTCCGCTTAAAATTGTCTTTTTCATAAAGATACACTATCATAACGCTAATTTAACCCGCAACAGACAATTCCTTTACTCTGTGTGCTATTTAATCTGTGCTATTTAACAAGGACTGCTATGACCATTGTTCAGAATAAAATCTTAAGATACTTTTTACTCATTATAGGTTTAGCGTCTGTTATTTTAGGCGCTCTAGGACTATTTTTGCCACTTCTACCTACAACACCATTTATGTTGCTAGCAACATGGTGCTTTCTCAAATCATCACCAAAACTTCATACATGGCTGTATAACCATAAAATTATAGGTCCATATTTAAATAATTGGGACAAACACAGATTGATTCCTATGCAAGCTAAAATTTTTGCTACACTTTCGATAATTTCAAGCCAGATATATCTTTATCTTAAATTAACCAATAATATCGTTAAAATACTTCTCGGTTTAATTTTAAATTCGGTTTTAATCTTTATTCTTTCACAGAAATCAAAAAAGTAAAATTAATTACTCCTGGACTAGCTTCATTCTATTTTAGCACTTAGTTTTCGCTCGTGAATTTAAAATCAAGCACTTAATGATAAAGATACGATTTTAGCCAAAAGCTCATCATAATCCACCCCAGCTTTTTGAGCTGACAAGGCATAATCTTCTTTTTTGGCAATTGAAGGATTAGGATTGGCTTCAATAAAATAAATATCGTTTCCCTTTATTCTTAAATCAATCCGACCAAAACCTTGAATTCCCAATAACTTATATATTCTTTTACACACATCCGAAAGTCTTTTCTCAACATCTCTAGGTAAATCTTGAGCCCAACCAGAATCTATACCCCATTTTTTTCTGTAGTTTTGATCCCATTTACTTTTATAGGTTGCAAACTTTGGTTCATCTTCTGGAATTTCTTTAAAAAACAACTCTCTTGGAGGAAACACATTTAACTTTTCATTCCCAAGTACACTCACATAAATCTCCCTACCATCAATAAACTCTTCGACTATGACATCAACATCAAGTTTATCATGAATATATTCTATTCTCGACTGAGCTTCTTTCTCTGTTGTGGCATAAGAAACTTGTGAAATGCCTTCAGAAGATTCTAAATGCAACGGCTTAACGAATGCTGGAAATGGAAAGTTTTTAAAATCGGCTGACATCCCTTTTTTTACAATTATAAACTGAGGTGTTTTTATCTGGTGATGAGCTAAAATAATTTTTGTTAAACCCTTATCTTTGCAAAGTTGTAAACTCATAGGACCTGCTCCTGTAAAAGGAATTTGCATAAGCTGCATAAGAGCAGCAATGTTAGGCTCCAAGTCTCGATTTCCTTTAAAAGCTTCACTGAGATTAAACACTAAGTCAGGTTTTTCTTCTTTAACTAATTTTAAAAAAGGTTCAATGTCGTCGTACAACCCAATTGGCATAACCTCATGACCTAATTTAGATAAAGTGTTTTTAACATCTTTTTCTGTTTTCCAGTCTGGTGTGTTCCAGTGATCACTGTATTCGTCTTGTGTGAGTTTTACCGATAGATCAAATAAAAGTATAATTTTAAGTGATTTCATCAAACCTCTCTTTTAAATTTTCCTGTAAATAAATAATTTTTAACTAAACTGGTAATAAAACTGGCCACTTCCATCGTGGTTTCGACTTCAGGCTTGCCAAGTTTTAAATCTAAATTTTCACATCTGATAATTATTTTTTTAATTAAACTGTCTATTGTAAATTTACGTTCTTGTGTTGACCATGCAATTGTAGCCACTATATTTTTTCGGTATCGATGTATAAATCGAGCCGCAGAAAAATCGCGTTTTGGTAGATCCTGACGACCATTAAATATTTTTTTTAAATCACTATCATAAAAGTCAGGATACTCATCTGCATTCTCTTTACGGCGTTTTTGATAATATTTTTCTAATGTTGAACTCATTT
This sequence comes from Pseudobdellovibrio sp., assembly GCA_046291245.1. Lineage (GTDB taxonomy): Bacteria > Bdellovibrionota > Bdellovibrionia > Bdellovibrionales > Bdellovibrionaceae > Pseudobdellovibrio. The sequence continues at coordinate 3,436 of JBKBTW010000096.1, forward strand.
TAGCAACAGAACTAGGAAGGCTACCACCTTCAGATAAATCTTTTAATTTAAGACTTTCTTTTGCTAAAACATCTATGTACTCCAACTTTATCAAAGCTTTAGGCCATTTACTGTACTCTTTGCGCCAATCACTGTTTGGATTCAACCACACAGCGAATGTTTCTGCAAAATCCTCATCTGGATGCGCTTGAGCATACCATCTATCTAAATGCTTTACAAAACTCTTACTATAAGGCTGAGGTCTATAAGTATCGGGTTGATACTCTTCATTTGGAGAACCAAAAATAGTCTCCCACTTTTTTCTCTTAGAAAATTTATAACAATGATCAAAACAATGTCCCGCCTCATGCCTTAAAAGTTTCATAAACCACTCTTCATCGCCACCTTCTACCTCTAGCATCATGGTTTTTTCTAAGCTTTTTAACCTCGTATTAGATAAATAAAATGGAATTGAAATCGCATTCATACCCTCTGGGCTAAACCACTCATCTCCCAAAAATATTTTAGGCTTAAATTTAAGTCCTTTTTGTTGAAGCTCAGAATAAAATTTTTCGATGTACTTTTCTAAATCTGTTCCTGTAATAGGCCATGAGATATTTTTAAACCGTAGTTTTAAAATATCTTCATCTAACATTATTGAAAGATCTTCTGCTGAAACTTTTTTTTCTGACATCTATGATTGTATCGGTGAATCAAAATGAGACCTTAAGCTAGAAAGCTATAAACTAGATGAAAGTGTTGAAATTAAAAAAGAGCAATAATAACTGCTCTTTTAAAAAATAATTTTTAATTTCATTAAGCTGTTTTTTTATGTTGATCTTCTTGTACTATAGTCCAACCCTTTTTTAGTAAATGCTCAATTCTGTATTTACGAAAATTAAAAGCTGTTAACCAAGACATTATTGGATATCCAATAATTGTACAACTAATAGCTAGTGTAAGAAATGCTTTTGACCACATACCCGAAATAGCATATCTTAAAAATGGAAAAAAGAACCCCAAAACATCAAAACCTTTAGCATCAAAAAGTTCAGGTTGTTTCGTTGTTGGGTTTAATAGTTTAACAACGCCTAAAAGCATCATCGTATTCGTATCCATTTAATTATCTCCTTTAAATTTGGGTGATTCCCATGCAATATCTCGGAGTTCAAAAATATAAACTAAAGTAAATTTTAAAAGAATAAGTTTTAATCGAATGGACTTACAATAGCATTCCAATTTTTACCCATAACTTTATTTAATAATGATTTTTATTGATACACTTTACATCATTTTTTTAACAAAACTAAAGCGACTAGACTGATTATTTAAGTACGAATAATTTTTAACTGCCAAAGACATTCCTTTATTTAAATTTTCAATTCGAGATTCTGGTGATGGATGTGTTTTAAAAAGCAAACTGTACTTATCTGTTTTAGCATTTTGATGTGATAGACCATCCAACACCCTCACTAATCCCGCTGAGCTATAACCAGCACGTACAGCTAATACAACTCCCATACGATCGGCTTCAAACTCATCATCTTTATCAAGACCTTTTGCATACAAGCTCGATCCGGCTTTTACCACTGATGAAGCCAGAGCCGCAGTCTCTTTATTTTTTGAACCTTTGCTAATTTCATCAGATAATTGCGACAATCCTAAACGTTGCGCCTCTTGCTGCAATGCTTTTACATGATGTTTCTTCAAAACGTGTGAAATTTCATGCGCTAGAACACCTGCTAATTCAGCTTCAGTAGCGCAATTTTTTACTACACCTCTTGATATAAGAATAATTCCACCCGGCATTGAAAAAGCGTTGTAATCATCTGTATCAATGATACCAAATCTCCAAGCTAGAGATGGTTGCTCTGATTGCAAAGCTATCCACATACCTAAATCATTCACATAATTCTGAGCTTCAGCATTATTCATCAAAGGGGTCATCGTTAACAAACCTCCACCAATGGTATTACCAATAGTGAGTTCTTCTTCTGGTGTAATTTCTCTTTTAGAGTTTACAAAGTGACCTAATGTTTGCGCCCTAGGATCTTTTGAAGTCACAAGCATTTGTGATAAATTGGCAAGTTCTACTGAAGAACATGAAAACAACAAAGTTAAACTTAAATAAATAATTAATCTCATTTTACTCTCCGAAATATGAAACTGTTTTTTTAATTAATAGAGATTCTTTAGAAAAATCAGTCGCTTTTTCTTCATCGGATCGATAGGTTTCTAGAACACTCACAGCCTCAGGATTAACTGGAAGTTGTGCTATATTCTCTTCTGTTAAACCTTTTACCCCAGTTATACGATTTTGCTTCCCTTGCAATGCTGATGAATTCCTCACAACTGCTGCTGATTTTTTTTCAGATCCTACTTGATAAGACTTAACCCAACCTTGAATTTTTTTACCCTCTACACTTGCTGTGATCTTAGTCCAGAGCCCACTTTTTTCTAAAACTGAAACCTGACTTGAGGGCTCTAGCTCATAGACAATTTTTGATTGAAACTCTGGCTTACTTAAAACCCGAACAGCACCTCTTGTTATTTCAGCCTTAGCTATTTGCAAATTCAAAATATTTGTCAGAATTGCATAAAAAAACAAGATCAAATTTCTTTTCATGATCACTCACCTTCTGCTAAGTAAACCGAATACAGCTTCACTTCACTGTTTCGTCCTTTGACTTTAAAATTGCCACATTCTTTAAATTTAAATTTTTTCTTATCCTCAACTTCGTTAATAACGTCCTGGCTTAACAAAATCGAAGAGACCCCTTTTGTTAACCCTTCTATACGGGATGCGAGATTTACATTATCGCCAATAGCCGTGTACTCAAGTCTCTGCGGTGATCCAATTAATCCTACAATGGCTTCACCATAATGAATCCCAATGCCAATATCTAAATTAAGCTTTTTTGCTACTTCAATCATTTCCAGTGCTGCCTGTATGGCTAGATCATTACCTGCTTTCTGCTGATATGGGGCTCCCCAAAATGCCATAATCGCGTCACCAATAAATTTATCTAAAGTGCCTCCATATTTAAAGATAATTTCCACCTGTTGAGTAAAATACTCATTTAACAAAGAAGCCACTTTTTCTGGATCAGTTTTTTCAGACATAGCAGTAAAATTTCTTATGTCTGAAAACATAAGTGTTATGTTACACTTTTCTGCTGGATTCCCTACGTTGATTTCTTTTTTGCTGATAATTTTTTTTATTATTTTAGGATCTAAAAATCGACTAAATGTTTGCATCACGTGACGCCTGCTCTCGGCCTCTATTTGATACGACTCAAAAATAAAATAGGTAATTAACGGTAATAAATTTAAGGCGACTACTGAGCCTTTCAAATAAAAATTAAATTTTCTCATTAATATGTAATCAGCTAAAGCCAAAACAACTACTAAGCTCACCGTAATCAAAAGGTAAATCTTAAATTTAAAGTAATTTCTAGAGTAAATAAATATAAATATCAGAAACAAACTTAAATAAAAAACCACAACTGCAAAATCAGAGCTTTGATTTATCCAACTTTTCTCATACAAATTTAGAATTGTTGTAATTAAAATTTCAGGTCCCGATTGATGCAAATCCAATGATGTTGCAGAAAAATCTCCTAACCCGTCTGCACTTGCTCCTATAACTATGACGGAGCCTTTTACATCTATATTAACATTATCTTGTAATAATTCACTGTAGGAATATCTTTTCAGAGTTTTACTGTCATAAAATCTCAGTAATGCACTATTTGGCCATTTTTTTTCATCTTGAGAATCAATTGATTTTACAACATTATAGGCTAAAGAATTCATTTCATTGTTTTTAAAATCAAAGCGTCTGCCTATACCGTCTTTATCGTAAGTAAAATGAATATGGCCTGTGTTCCAAAATTCTTTTTTTATAACTTGAGGGTAAAGCCATGTATTACCACTCACCTTAATACTCGGAAAAAAACTTTTTATTTGAGACAATTGAGAGTTAAACTCTGCATCTGATTTAGGGTTTTGAATATCTCTCTCATTAAAAAGCAAATCAAACACTACGGACTTAGCGTTATCAGCTCCTATTTTTTTTAATAAATCACTGTGTACAGCTCTGGGCCATGGCCATTTACCTAGAGAATCTGCTAATTCTGTTAAACTTTTTTGATCAATCTCGATAAAGATAAATTTATCAGGAAACTTATAATCACTTGCTTGAGTTTTTTGAATAAAATCGTAATACTTCCAAGAAAGTGTTTTTAATGGGCCAAAATAGATATAATCGAAAGCTGAAAACAAAAGTAGAACAACTAAAACAATTTTTTTTGAAAATATCCACATGATATAAAATCATAATTAGTTTAACTCGTTATGAGTAATAAATCTTTAATTGACTAGACTAATGTTTTAAAGATCTAGCTGTCCTTGAGACCTACCACATTTGAGCTTTAAAATTTCATCTGGTTTTTCACTCATTAAAGCTGCAATCCAATGAAGCCATGCATAACCAGAGTTTTGAAAAACTATTTTAATTGAGGCTGTAATCGGAATAGCTAAAAGGATTCCAACTGGTCCCCATAATTCTCCCCAAACGATGATAGCCACTGTTGAAACTACTGCATTCAGATCTACTTTCGATCCTAAAACTCGTGGTGTTACAAAATTTGCAACAACAAAATGAATCACTATACACAAACCAAGTAAACCAAAACTTGCAGCGATGGATGAACTTTGAGATAGCAAATCTAATGTCGGCAATAACCCCGCCAGTGGAGCCCCAATAAATGGAATTAAATTAAATACACTTGATAATGCGGCCATCGTAAGAGGGGATTTAACAGAATATATATAAAACAAAATTGCAAAAAATGGAAAACTCACTAAGGCTAAAATCATATTCCCGAGAAAAAATGCCCTATTCGCTGCAACCATCTGCTCCCACATTTTTTCTGCGCGATTTTTATCATGAAAGGCCAAAGGAAAAACTTTAGAAAAAGTCTCACGACCTAACATCATAAATAAAGTTAAGATAGGAATTAACACGGCATAGGTCACAACTGTGACTGCACTGCCTAATCCATTCATCAATCTAGTGCCTACCTCTCCACCTAAAATTGACCCGTCAACAACCTCGACTTTTTGAACTTTAGGACCTACTGAACCATGCACTGGAGATGTATCACTTACTAAACTTGTGAAAGTTTGTATCAAATTTTGAATATTGGCATTTAGCGAGTTATAATAATCTATTAAAACTCGCTTTGATTCTTGAAGATCAATTAATATTCCTGCTGAAAAATATCCTAAAACTGATATCAATAATATAAAAGCAATAGATGCGCTTAATATTAAAATCATGGCCACCACATAAGTCGGAATTTTTTTAGCCGTTAACTTCTCCCACCAAGGCTCCAAAAGAGCTAATAAAAAAAATGAAGAAATAAGCCATAAAAAAATACTCGGCGCCGCATGAATCAGCGTACCAAGCGAGAGCGTGGCCATAATCCAAAGAGGTAAAATAAGATACTTAGTCGGAGATTTTTCAGTCATGAAGCAATCATATTTGAAAACTCAATGGGCACAAGTAAATTTTAATTTGTCAGTTCAAAACTTCAATGCTAGCCTATGGACGTTAAATAAGTACTGATATATGTTCAAAATCGGGTTGAACGTCTCTACCAACTACCTAAAAGTTGTCTATTAGCACCTACTTAACTGTCATAAAAATAAGGCAGTAAGGACGTTAATAAAATGGCAACACAACAAGCAACACATACAATATCAAATAATACAGACACAGTTACTCTAGGAGCTATTTTTGTAGCCTTAGGAGCTGCAAGTTATGGCATGCTCTCTACCTTCGTAAAACTTGCATACAAACAAAACTTTACAACAGCGGAAGTCACCGTATCTCAATTTGCATGGGGTGCTTTAATTTTAACACTGCTTAACATTATTTTTAATAAAAACAAACCTAAAGCCAGCAAACAAGACATCATAAAGCTTATGATCACAGGAACACCACTTGGTCTTACGAGTATGCTCTATTACTTGTGCGTAAAATATATTGATGCCTCGATTGCTGTTGTATTACTCATGCAATCCGTATGGATCGGTGTTTTTATTGAGGCTTTTATCAATAAAAAAATGCCGTCTCTTATTAAAGTTATCGCTGTTATTTTAATTTTCTTTGGAACACTGCTCGCGACGAACGTCATCAGTTCATCACACGCATTTTTAGATATACGTGGACTTATTTTAGGATTTTTAACAGCTATTTCTTTTAGCTGTTCATTACTTTCTACAAGTAAAGTCGCTTCTCATCTTGCTCCTATTGAGCGAAGCCGATACATGCTTTATGGAAGCTCTATTTTGGTTTTAATTTTTGGATTTGTAACGCAAATAGCTCCCTATTAATTTGATATTAATATTTTAAGTTCTGAG
>JBKBTW010000256.1:0-1450 GCA_046291245.1 Pseudobdellovibrio sp.
AACCAAGCCCTCTTATGAGGGCTTTTACACAAACTCCAACATGAAGATTGTTATTGATCGTATGTGCTGAACACCCTGAGTTTATGCACAAAAATTAAAACACTCACAATCAATGATATAAGCGTTTGCAATGATTAACTTTTTTTATGCGATTCGATTATTGATCCAGCCATAGAAAAATTGCTCCTGTGTAGGATTACGTTCGCATATTTCGATATAGCGTTGCCCTTGGATGATGTTCAGCACTCGCACTAAAACCTTTTCATCATCTTTACCGCATTTGACCATATAGGTTTTGAGAGCATTTAAAGTGGCTGGACCATAAATCTCATCAACTACTAAATCTGGCCATCCGCCTTTACCTTGATTGTTCAAAAGATTTAAAGCACGTTGCAGTAATGGTTTGGCAAAGCCAATCCCAAAGTTGACACCAATATCCAGTAGCTCTTCAGCCACCGCGTTACTAATCAAATTGACTTGAGCAAATCATGGCGTAATCCTGTATTGTTTCGATATATGTCTTTGGCCACACTTGATAGCAGACCTCGCATGTGAGCTTTGAAGCCACTTGCACGTGCGACCCTTCAGTGATCCCAAACTTAGTCGCTCCTCCTCGATCAGTGGGATTATTTAGATAGCCATCTTCACGTTTAATTAATTCATTAAAATATTGTTCGATGTTCATTTTTGCTTTCCTTTGGGCAATAAAAAACCGCTTTTCGGCGGTTTTTAAATTCATAATATAAACCTCCCGAAGGAGGTCTGAGGTATTGTTTGTCTGTTTAAGCATTTATCAATCAGAAACACTCGTATCTAATTTGTTAGATATTTACGCATTTGTCTTTGTCTTCTAGTGAGTCCAAGAATCTCTTTTCTACTTAGTATTTCTTCTTCATCAAAACCAAGATGTTTAATTAGCTCGTCTATTGGTAATTCACTATTTTCAATCAAAATGCAGTCTTGATCAGTTGTCCATTTTGTAAGTAGATACTCAGGTTTCTTGCGCGATCTTTTCATGTTAGTGCTGTTTATCAAACTTATGAGATGTGATCAGAAGAACAAATGAATAAAGGTGCCCTGATATTGCTTACACATGACATTTCTCAGAGCATTAAAAACGCTCACATTACTGCGAGCGTTTTGGTATTTCTCGTCTTTCCGAGTGTCAGTCGTTTGCCCAGTTAGGCGATGTATAAACCCGTCTAACCTGATATAGAAAGTACCTACAATTTAAGTATCAATCAATTATTTTATTTCGTAATATTTTGATAATTATCACTTTTATTTCACATTCAATCTGATTTTAATTTGATTTTCACAGAAGTTTTTAGCTGTGATTTTTCACTAAGCTAAAAACTTAACTCAAGTTGAAAAAGTATCTATTTTTTCAACTCTAAAAGAATCCGATGTTAAAAAATTTCTTTGTAAAATTAATTCTTTCCAATCCTTA
>JBKBTW010000097.1:0-9808 GCA_046291245.1 Pseudobdellovibrio sp.
TTTTGGAGATGTGGATTTTAAGATGTCGACTGCAGAGCTTAAGCAGAAAGCTATTCGTGCATCTGTGGAAAAAGCTATAGAGGTGTACGGTTATAGTCCTCATCATAGATTTGGAATGAGTGATGATGATCCCAAAAACATACAACTCATTGTTGAAGAGATGTCTCGATTAAAGTCGAGATACCCTGAGATGTCATTTTTCATGATTGAAACCCATGGGGGAGATTTTATTAAACATGAGGTTTCTCAGCATGGTCTGATGACTCCTCTTGTAAATGACGGTTTAGAACAGTTAAGCCTTTTTGATGAGTTAGCTAAAAGAAAATAATCATTTTGTAACATAATACATGAGTCCAGTTTATACAGACTGCGGTGTCATTGCTCCACAATAGACGTGTGTCTGACGTATACTTGTTTTCAGTATATTTAAAGAAGGAATTGTTCAAATGAAAATGCAATTTAAAACCTTATTGTCGGCCTCAGCTTTTTTAATTTCTGGTGCGGTGTTTACACCTGCTGAAGTCAAAGCACAACTCTTTGATTTTAGTAAAACATTAGATTGCAGTTTAGTTGATCCAATTCAATCTGCATATTTATCAACTCATCTGGTTTATAAAAATAAAGATGAAGATCTTAAGAAAAGAGTAATTGAACAATACATCAAACGTCAAGACCCAGCTAAAATTTACTTAACTCAGGCGGATGTTGAGCAGATCAGAACATCGATGAAAGATCTTTTTAAAAATTTAGATAAAAAAGATTGTAAATTTATTAACTCTATTCAAGAGACTATCGTGAAGCGTGTAGGTGAGAGGGTTGAATTTGTAAAAGGACTTTTGGGAAAAGATTTCAAATTCAATAAAGAAACTGAATTTATTTATGATCCAGAAAAAAAAGAATATCCAAAAACGGCTAAAGATGCAGAAGAATTCATCAGTAAATATGTACAGTTTCAAATTGCGAACTACTTAGCAACGGACATTAAGTTAGATGAAGCTAAAACACGTGTAATTAAAAATTACGAAAGAAATTTAAAACGTGTAAAAGACACGAAATTCGATGATCTCGTCGCTAATTACTTAAACTCATTTGCATTGGCTTTAGATCCGCATTCATCATTTTTTAGCAAAGACTTCTATGAAGATTTTAATATCGATATGAAGCTAAAGCTTGAAGGCATTGGTGCGACATTATCTCAAGAGGACGGCTTTACAACAATAGAAGCTCTTGTAACAGGGGGCGCGGCAGCAAAATCTGGTTTGTTAGAGCCTAAAGATAAAATTGTAGCTGTGAGTAAAAAAGATGGAAAGATGGAAAATGTCGTCGATATGGATTTGCAAGATGTTGTAAAGCTTATTCGTGGACCAAAAGGGACAAAAGTTAAGTTATCTGTCTTAAGAAAAGAAAGCACAGGAAATAAAAAATTTGATGTGGAGCTTACGCGTGAAGTTGTCTCTTTAGAGGATAATGCGATCACAATTTATTATCAGGATAAGGTTATCAATGGCGAGAAGAAAAAAATAGGTATTATCAATTTTCCGTCTTTTTATGCTGATTCTAGCCGTGGTGGGAAAACATCATCAGCTGATATGAGAAAAGTTTTAGCTGAAGCTAAAGCTAAAAAAGTAGACGGGATTGTCATTGACGTATCTATGAATGGCGGTGGTTCATTAGATGATGCAGTTAAAATCGGTGGAATGTTTATTAAAACCGGAAATATTGTAAAGCAATCTTCGCGTCGTGGTGCTGAAACTCCATTAGCAGATATAGATGCAAAAGTAGATTGGGATGGACCTGTAGTTGTCTTAACATCACGAGTATCGGCATCCGCATCGGAAATTTTATCAGGGGCATTAAAAGACTATAATAGAGCTGTTATCGTAGGTGCGGACCACACTTATGGAAAGGGTACTGTGCAAACTGTTCTTCCTATTCCTGGTGAAATGGGCGCTTTAAAGGTGACAATAGGAATGTTTTTTGTGCCTGGTGGGTATTCTACGCAGCATAGAGGTGTAGACTCTGATATTGTGTTTCCTAGTCCGTACCATGTTGATGAGATTGGTGAAAAAAGCATGGATTACTCACTGCCTCCTAAAAAAATAGATTCTTTTATTTCAAAAGAAGCTTTTGTTAAAGAAGGTGAAGGGCAGTGGAGTCCAATTAAAACAGAATGGATTAAAACACTTAAACAGCGTTCTGAGGATCGTATTTCTAAAAATGAAGAGTTTAAAAAAATCACGGAAGAGTTAGAAAAAACAAAGAAACTAGGAAAAACGATCAAAGTCTCTGATGTCTTAAAAGAAAAAGGCGAGAAAGAGAAAAAAGTTAAAAAAGCTCGCTATGCTGATAAAACAGAAAAAGAAAAAGAGTATTTAAAACGCCCAGAAATACAGGAAGCTACAAATGTTTTAGTTGACCTGATGACTTTAGAAGACGGGAAGATTAAAGATTTAGCTAAATTAGTTGTGGAATAATCAAGTTTTTTAAAAAACTTTTGATGAAAAAAGGGAGAATCTAAAGATTCTCCCTTTTTATTTTTGGTTTTTATACTTAAGCTCATTAATAAGAATATCTAAAAATTGTCTTTTATTTTTATCAGAGACGCTGAAACCAGGCGCGAGAATATGGATTTTTTGAATGCTTTTATTTTCGATAAGGATATCAAACTTTTTCTGATCTTCGAACTTAATAGCGCTGGATTAGAGGAAAATAATAAAGGCATACTCATCATTTTCTCTATACGAGATATAGTAAAGTTTTGCTTTTTTAATGTTTTCAATAGTACTAATTGCCACAGATTTCATTTGGTGTAGCAGTGTCAAACACCGCCGCTTTACCACATAAATATGAAATAGATTTTAAATACAATGCTTGTGAAAAAGTGTTAAAAATTTATAAAAATAGCTATCAATTTTTATTAAATGTATCGAAATGAAGCATGATTTTATTGTTAGAGAGAAGAAATCTACATTATTTTAGTTTTGTGTCCAGTAAATCTAAAGTAAACTTATTTTTTGCCGATAAATACAAAGTGAGAAATGAACGTAAACTGCAAAACATTTTGACTAAATTGTGTGGTAAGCTCTGCGAACGTGGGTCTTTTAATGTTATTTCAGTCACGCGTTCGTTGATAGTTTTTACTATATTTTCAAATATCCTGACATATTCATTTTCAGTTCAAGCATCTCCAGGTTATACAACTTATCAAGCTAAGATCATAAAGCCAGATGGATATCCATTAGAAGCGACGAGTGTAAACTTTAGATTTACGGTGATGGATGAGACGGCGAGCTGTATTTTATATACTGAGAGGTACTCGGCTGTAAATATGCATTGAACAGGTGGGTTGATCAGTTTTTCGTTAGGGAGTGGAGTTAAGCAGTATCCAGTAAGTGCAACAACATTTGCTGAGATTTTTGATAACAGTAAACCAAGCTTGAGTTGTGATGATGGAGATCCTGGATCACCAGATCCTTTGTATGTGCCGCAGGTAAATCATACAAGAAAGATCGTGATGCAGTTTCAGGATGCTCATGGTTGGCAGACATTGCCAGCGATGAGTGTAAATGCAGTGCCGTATGCGATGTATGCAACAGAAGCACAGAAGTTGGGTGGAGTGAGTGCAGGAGCGTATGTTAAGTACAGCACATTGCCTACGTGTGGCGTATCAGAAGCGTTAAGATATAATGGAGTATCATTTAGTTGTATATCAGGTGGAAGTTTATCCAGTGTAAGCAGTGGAGATATTACGACAGCGTTAGGATATACACCAGCAAATCAAGCTTCAGTGGGAGCATCGTTTACGTTGGCTACGAGTTATTATAATAATTTAGAGGCTTCGCATACAAGTTTAAGTAACAGTGTAGGAGTATCGTTTGCATTGGCAACAGGGTATTACAATGCATTAGCAGCCTCACATACGTTGTTAAGTGGAGATGTGAGTGTTTTAAGATTATCCGTCTCAGGAACGCAGAGTGATATAACAAGCCTTCAATCTAGTGTTGGAAGTCTAACGGCTTCAATGAGTGCGATGACAGGATCACAGTGGAGTACGTCGGGTACTACGATTAATTACATGAACGGTAATGTGGGGATTGGTATAAGCAATCCATCTGTGAAGCTAGAGGTTTCAGGAGCGATAAAGATTGCAGATGGAACACAAGGAATAGGTCGAGTGTTAACGAGTGATGCGAATGGATTAGCAAGTTGGCAAGTGTTGCCAACGGGAGCAAGTGGAACCGTAACGAATGTATCAAGTACAAATAGTTATATATCAATAATTAATCCAACAACAGCACCAAGTCTAACATTGAACGTAGGTACAGCATCAAATACGGTGGCTGCGGGTAATGATAGTCGTCTAGTAGGAGCATTACAAGCTTCGAATAATTTAAGTGATGTGGTGAGTGCTGCACAGGTGAGAAGTAATTTAGGGTTAGGTAGTGCAGCTGTCTATAATGTAGGTATCGGTGCAGATAATATTGTTCAGTTAAATGGATCGTCGCAGTTACCAGCATTGAATGCAGCACTTTTGACAAATATAAATGCAGATAATATATCATCGGGATCATTATCTCCGTTGAGATTGCCTGCATTTACTGGAGATGTAACGAGCGCATCTGGAACAAATACATTAACACTTGTAAATAGTGGAGTGGTGACCAGTACGTACAGTAAGGTGACAGTGGATGCAAAAGGAAGAGTAACGAGTGGAAGTCAGTTAACGCTAGGAGATGTCACAGATGCTTTAGGATATACACCAGCGGCGAGTGGTTCGGTTTCTTCGCAGTGGAGTACATCAGGGACTACAATTAGTTATTCAAGTGGCAATGTGGGAATTGGCACAACAACACCTGGTGCTTCTTTAGAGGTATCTGGTACGGTTAAAATCACGGGCGGTGCCCCAGGTGCCGGAAAGGTTTTAACTAGTGATGCCAGCGGACTAGCAAGTTGGGTAACTCTGAGTGCTTCGCAATGGAATACAAGTGGAACTACGATTAACTACATGGCAGGTAAAGTCGGCATTGGTGACACGAATCCAAGCTTTAAATTATCACTCAGTGGAACAGCAACAACAGCAGATAGAAAAATCGGAATTAACGGCACACAAGTTGTGTATTTACCAGATCAAACAAATTTTACGGGTTCATTATTTATAGGTGATGGCGGCGGATTACTTAGTCATTCATCTGGCATTCAAGGTTTCTACAATACGAGTGTTGGTATTGGTGCGCTTGTTTCAAATACGACAGGCGCCCGTAACGTGGCTAATGGATACCAGGCGTTAGCTGCGAATACGACAGGCAGCGGTAACGTAGCTAATGGCACGTTTGCACTTTCTTATAACACGACAGGGAATTATAATGTAGCAAATGGGCAATTTGCGCTTTCTTCGAATACGACAGGCATTGATAACGTAGCTAATGGACATTATGCGCTTGATTCAAATACGACAGGGAGTAATAATACAGCGACTGGAGCTAACTCGCTTAATTTAAATACGAGTGGTACTGCAAATGTAGCAAATGGAGATCATGCGCTTTATTATAACAGAGCTAGATCTCAATCTACAGCTATAGGTTACAACTCAATGTATTATGCACATGATTCGTCATTGCCTGGAATAACTTATAATACTGCAATTGGTGCATACTCGTTATATGGAAGTACAACAGCTGGGAATAATTGGGGAACACAAAACACCGCTCTTGGGCACTCTGCTTTAAGAAATCTTCAGTCAGGCTCAGGTAATGTCGGGGTTGGTTACAACGCTGGTTCTGCAATCACAACAGGAAGTAATAACGTGGTCATCGGTAGCAATACCGGTTCATCGATTGCGACGTCATCAAATAATATTTTAATTTCGGATGGTGCAGGCAATGAAAGAATGCGTATTACCTCTGCCGGTGCAGTCGGGATTGGGACTACTACGCCGGGCTACAAACTCGATGTGAGTGGTACTTTAAGAGTGACAGGACAAGCTTATACCAACACAGGTAATGGTTCTTTTTCAATTCTTTCTGATATTCGTTACAAAGATTTTCATGGAAATTTTGATCGTGGATTGGCTGAAATTTTAAACATCGACATTATTAAATTTAATTATAAAAAAGATAATCCATTGGGTTCAGATTCTTCACGCGAATATGTGGGTGTATCGGCTCAAAACTTACAACAAGCTATTCCTGAAGCTGTCGAGCCACGCAAAGTAGGGAAAGAAGAATATCTGACAATTAATACTTCACCTGTGCTTTGGACGCTGATTAACGCTGTTAAACAGCTTTATAAGCATGTTATGGAGCGTTTTGAAGGTCTAGATCGCCAAATAGCTTCAATCGTTGAATCTAAGGCCGATAAAGCGGAAATCGAAGTGTTGAAGCGAAAAGCATCAGAAATGGATAGCTTAAAAGCCAAGTCAGACAAACTTGAAGCTGAAAACGCAGCCAAGGCTAAAGAAATCGACGCTCTTAAATCTTACCTATGTAGCAAAGACCCTGCTGCGCCAATTTGTAAATAGGCTATCCGCGAGAGAGTTTTTCAATGATAGCCAATCGAGCACTTCTGTACAGCCATCTTTTCTTTATGAGCAGCATTTTTGAGTTCTTCAAGAATAAATTTGCTTAATCTTAAACCAAACCAGACATCTTTTGGAGCGTACAGTTCGCTGCTCATAAAATCAGATTTACTCATTTTTGATTTTTTAACTTTTTTTGTCGTATTGCCCAGTAAATAGGTGTTACCGAAGGACTTAGCTGTAGGTTTGTGTGTCATGCTGGTGTTCCTTCTTTTTTTTCATCGGATTGATTTAATAATATGTTGATGAGCTTAAGTTTAGTTTCTATGCTTTTCTTTAACTTAAAAGGATTGATATTTTTTTCGAGTTCAATAAGTCTGGCCTTTATTTCTGGTGGTGCAGAAGCTTGGGCCAACACCCTTTCTAAAGGTGTTTCTGGTTCGGAGCAAGTCTTCTTGTATTTTGCTCCGATGCGAAGTTTTGTTTTTAGTTTCATCTGCGGGTAAAATAGATTCTGAAGAAGAGACCATTCGTTTTTGTAAATATCGTTCATAATTTCAACGAGTTCTTTTTTGTCGTAACGATCCCAACCAAAGATTTCTCGAACGTGAGTATAGTTTTTCTGTTAAACGTAACACTGATCGTTTTTCTTGTACGGCCGCCTACGTTTAATCGCCACTTTGTCAGATCTATCGTCGCCTTGGAAGTATCTGATAAATTAGTGGTTTAAAAATTCATTGCCGTTATCAACTGCAACTGTGTGGATTTTAGATGGCAACGATGCTTCGATATTAAACAATATGTTTTATAATGCTGCAAAATTTAATGGAGATATAAATCATTGGGATGTTTCAAATATCACATCGATGATCTCTATGTTTTATGGGAATACGATATTTAATAAATCACTTAATAACTGGAATGTATCTAGCGTAACAAATATGGATTATATGTTTAATAGTAACAGTGTGTTTAGTCAGAATTTAACTTCGTGGAGTGTTAATCCACAAGTGATAGCATGCACAGGATTTAATAATGGATCTTGGACTCAGATTCCAGCTTTTGCGAATTGTACACCTTGAGGGTTAGTTTAAAATACTGAATAGGTTTTGAGCGAAAAAAATAGGGAGTGGTGTTCTCCCTATTGTTGAATATCTAATTTAAAATAAGAGATAACTAGCCAGCTCTTAATCTCGCAATACGATCTTGCAAGTCAGGATGAGTACTTAGAAGTCTCAAGAAATTAGATTTTCTATCCGAAATTTGAAGAGTAGCTAAAGGGCTACGCTCTTCCGGTGGCGGGGCCATTTCATGTTGTAAGCGTTGTAGAGCTTTGATCATTTTTTCTCTTCCTCCAAGACTAGCGCCACCAGCATCCGCTCTGTACTCGCGTTGACGAGAAACATAAGCTACAACAAACATACCTAATATGTTGAAGATAATGTCTAAGATCATTGTCGCAATAAATCTTACGACATGAGCATGTTTTTCCTCAACTTGACTTGAAAGAACTTGAGCAATCATACGAGCTAAGAACATGCCGAAAGCATTTACCATTCCTTGTACGAGAGTCATAGTGACCATATCCCCGTTTGCGATATGAGCCACTTCATGAGCAAGAACTCCCTCAACCTCATCTTTATTCATTTGTCGTAATAGTCCTACAGAGACTGCAACTAATGAGTTTGATCTTGTAGGGCCTGTAGCAAAAGCATTCATTTCTTGGCCGTCGTAAATACCAACTTCTGGCATTTTTGGTAAATTCGCATTACGCGCCAAACGATACACCGTTTGCACTAACCATTGTTCTTCGGGATTACGAGTGTCTGGATCAATCACTTCGACACCCATCATTTTTTTAGCCATGAATTTAGAAAGTAAAAGCGAAATAATCGCTCCACCGAAACCCCAAACCAAACAGAAGGCCATGAGTGAGCCCATGTTAAGGCCTTGAGCGGTGATATAAGGTTGTATTCCTAATACGTTAAGGATCACTGATAGAGTGATCATGATTAAACCATTGATCAGAATCATTAAACCAAAGCGTTTAATAAAGTTCATAATGAGAGTTCTCCTTTATTTTCCTCAATTTAAACAAAGTGTAAAATCAAACAATATACACTGTTAAGCCATATGCTAATTATGAGGCCTTTAATTCTGACGTCAAGACAGGAAAATGCTATATGTTTCATCGTTTAAAACAATATAAATACTCTAAACATAAAAAAATAGAGCTCATACACAAGTTTTTGCGTTGTTTTTAATAGAATGTCTGAAACTCTTTTGATATATTTTTCCAGCATGAAAAAAACAAATACAGTTTCGTCTAAAAAAAACAATTCTGTTCGTAAAATCATGGCTGTAAAAGCTGTTTCTAAAGCTAAAAAAAAGCCACAAACTCCCACAAAAAATAACTTCGGTGGACTGAGCAAAGAGTTACTTTTGCAAATGCATTCGTTGATGGTTAAATCACGTGTACTTGAAGAAAGACTTATTAAAATTTATCGTGCTGGTGAAGCATTTTTTTGGATTGGCGGCCCTGGTGAAGAAGCTTGGGGTGTACCATTAGGGTTATTAGCGAAAAAGGGGCAAGGTCCAGCTTATGATTATTTGCATTTACATTATCGCTGTTCTCCTACGTTAGTTGCTATGGGACTTGATATGGTTGAATCAATTCGTTTAATGATGAATAAATCAACTGATAAATCTACGGGTGGAAGAAATTTCTCAAACCACTTCAGCATTCCTGAGTGGAACATAGCTCCGGTTACATCTCCTTTGGAAGTGCAGTATCCTATTGCCTGTGGTACAGCGCACTCACAAAAACGAGTCGGTAAGAAAGCGATCACAATCGTGACTGGCGGAGATGCCGGCACAGCTGAAGGTGATTTTGCATCGAGTTTAATTTTAGCGTCTCGCAAAGGGCAAGAACTCCCGATGTTAATTACAGTTCAAAATAATAAATGGGGTATTTCAACTTCGTATGAAGGGCAGCATGGAGAAAGTTTTATTGCTGATCGAGCCAGAGCGTTTAATATTAAATCTCGTGTGATAAACGGTAATGACCCTGTTGAAACATATTTAGCTTTGCAAGAAGATATGGAATATATCCGTAAAACAGGGAAGCCTGCTTTTATTGAGGCTATGGTCTCACGTTTGTATGGTCATTCTTCTGCCAGTGGTGCGAACCCAGTATCTTCAGAGTTAGATCCAGTTAAAGATTTTGAACAAAAACTTTTAAAAGCCGGATATTTGAAGGATTCTGAAGTTAAACAAATCTGGGAAGCTTTTGAA
>JBKBTW010000098.1:0-9765 GCA_046291245.1 Pseudobdellovibrio sp.
CGCAGCAGGATTTTCGATTAACATCATGACTTTAATTGCTTTATCTCTTGCGGTAGGTCTTTTGATCGATGACGCGATCGTTGTTCGTGAAAATATTTTTAGACATCTTGAAATGGGCAAAGACCCAAAAACCGCAGCTTTAGAAGGAACAAAAGAGGTCACTCTAGCCGTTATTGCCACAACATTAGTTGTTATTGCGGTTTTCGGTCCCATCGCATTTGTTCCCGGTATCGTAGGACAATTTTTTAAACAATTTGGTTTAACAGTTGTATTTACAATGCTGATTTCTTTATTTGATGCGTTTACAGTGGCTCCGATGTTGTCAGCTTATCTTGCAACTAAGCATGAACATCAAAAAGGAAATGGCATTATTGGTAGAACACTGGCTGCATTTGATCGTTTTCAAACTAAGCTTGAAGATATTTATGAATCAAGTTTGCATTGGACTTTACGTCACAGGAAAGCAGTTCTTCTTTCTGCAATCGCATTTTTTATTGGTACAATGTATTTGGGCAAATTTATCTCTAAAACATTTTTACCGGCAAATGATTTGGGTGAGTTTACTGTTACAGTGGAAACTCCAGTAGGAACTTCACTTGAAGGAACATTGGCATTTTCTAAAAAGCTTGAAACAGTGATTAAAGATATTCCAGAAGTCGAGCTCGTGACAATGACTGTGGGATCTTCGTCTTTTGAGTCAAATAAATCTGATTTTTATGTGGGTTTAGTTTCACCTAAACAGCGTAAAGGAAAAACGACAACTGACATTAAAGAAGTTGTTCGTGAGAAAATGAAAGCGTATTCAAGTGAAGCTATTATTGCTGTTACAGATGTTGATATCAGTGGTGGTGGGCAAAAACCACTTAACTTGTACATTGTTGGAGATAATTTAGATGATTTATCTAAGTACACGCTCGCATTACAAGAAAAAATTAAAGCAATTCCAGGATTAATAGATGTAGACACTAACTTTAGAGCGGGTAAACCTGAGTATCATGTTGTTTTTGATCGTAATCGCTCAGAAGCTTTAGGTATTTCAACGGTTACTGCAGGTGCTGAGTTACGTTATCGTATTGAAGGGGTCGTACCAGCCGTGTATCGTCAAAATGGTATCGAGTATGATGTGAGGGTTAAATTTCCGGATTCAGAAATGAATTTAGAAAAAGAATTCAATTCAACATTTATACCGAACTCAAACTTTAATATGGTGCCATTAGCGCGTGTTGCTAAAGGTGAAGAAACTGTGGGTTTTTCACAAATTAATCGTCAGAACAAAGGACGTTTTATTGCGATTACTGCAAATTTAGGACCTAATGGTCAATTAGGTGATGCTACAGCACGTATTGAGAAAATCTTAAAAGATGAAATGCCTCCTCCTGTGGGAATAAGCTATAAATTCGAAGGGCAAGCTCAAGACTTTATTGATCTTATCAGAAATATGACGATTGCTATGGGATTGGGTGTTTTATTTATTTACCTCGTGTTAGCATCACTGTATGAAAGTTTCGTCACACCAGTTACAATTTTATTGGCGTTACCGCTTGCGATTTCAGGTGCTTTTGCAGGGTTGTTTATATTCGGTAAATCAATCGATATTTTTTCAATTATTGGGTTAGTTCTTTTATTAGGGGTAGTCGCGAAGAACTCTATTTTACTTGTGGACTATACGAATCAATTGATGGAACAAGGGCTTGAGATTAATAAAGCTTTAGTTCAAGCATGTCGTACGCGTTTAAGACCTATTCTTATGACGTCTTTAGCCTTAATCGCTGGTATGTTACCAATCGCAATTGGTATGACGGCTTTAGGGACGCAACGTCAATCAATGGGGGTAGCTATCATCTGTGGTGTTATTAGTTCTACTGTTTTAACGTTAATTGTTGTGCCAGCAGCTTTTGGTTATATTGAGCAATTTAGAAAATGGTCGCAAAAAATGGCTGCTAAAGTTCAAGGTAGCCATCATAATGAAGTAGCTGATGTGAAAACATCAGAGTTTGTAACATCCTCTAAATAATCTGAGTGACTGGATTTTATTGTTAAATAAAGTCCAGTCGTCCTTTTGATCAATTTCTTTCCAGATATTTTCAATTTCCTGAATTAAAAGAGTTTCTGGATTTTCATTCGAAAAATACGGATGCGAGTTTATCTCTGGTGTTAACACTTCTGACTGGGAAATAAGTTTTTTAAGATCAGCTGTGAGCGGCAGTTTATCTAAAGTTGAATGTGAGTTCTCTAAACGAGCACTGTGAAAAGCAAAGAATATTTCTTCGTAAGGAATTTGAGTTTGGCTCGCAATATTGAAAAATAAACTAAGAGCTTGAGTTGTGGTTTTATCATCCTGAAATTTAACATTTAATTTTTTTTGAAAAGCCTCATATAGATAATCATTAAATTGTGTCTCAAAATTTTCAATCAAAACTTGTATGGGTAAATCCGGATATGCGCTCATTAAAGATTGAGCTAGCTGCGCGAAGTTCCATAAAAAATTGCTCGGTTGCTCAGAAAAACTGTAAAGCCCAGCATGATCAAAGTAGGCAGCCGTAAATTGAGGGTTGTATTCGGGTAAAAATCTATACGGTCCATAATCAAAAAGCTCACCGGAGACATTTATGTTATCCGAATTTAAAACGCCATGAACAAAACCCGCGATGATAACTTGTGCGGCTAGGTGGGAGAGCCTATCGCTCACGCACTGTAGAAACCGTAAACTTACAGTGTGATCATCACTCCAATCAACGTTTTGAGTTTCTTTGGCGTAATAGTACTTTAAAACATATTTTGTAAGTTTTTTGATTTCATCAGATTTGTTAAAAAAGGCTAAACGTTGAAAAGTTCCGATTCTGATATGACCCAAGCTATAACGAGTTAAGACGGCTGAACGCGTAGGGCTTGGCTCGTCGTGACGAATGAGAGATTCGCCTGTTTCATAAATACATGCTGTTTTACTTGTGTTTACACCATAGGACTCTAGAGTTTCGGTCGCTAAGGCTTCGCGCACAGCACCTTTAAGGGTAAGTCGGCCATCGCCTTGTCTTGAATAGGGTGTAGTTCCTGATCCTTTTGTACCTAAGTCATACCACTGGTTATCTTTTAATACTTGAGCGTAGAGAAACCCTCTTCCATCTCCAAGATCTTTATTATAATGGCGAAACTGGTGACCATGGTAACGAAGAGCCAAAGGTTCAATAATATTATTTTTTAAAGGTTTGAAGTTCCAAAGATGTTCAAATGTAAAATCGGGAACTGTGTTGAGATTTAAAGATTCGTTTTTGTAACGTAATATTTCTTTAGGAAAAAGTGCTGGTTTGACTGGATCATAAAACTCACTTCCTAATTCATAAATTGGAGGAGAGGAAGAAAATGAGCCGATTGCTGAATTTTTAATATTCTGAATGGAGTTATCTGCAACATTTTGACCCATTTGAATGTCCTCTTTCTTATTGAAAATTAAATGAAAATGAATATATCATAACATAATCAATTAAATTTGAACTATAAGAAACGACAAAACACAAAAGAGGTTTATATGAATAGAAGATCATTTTTTCAAGGTTTGGCCGCGGTTGTAGGATTAGCAGCTTTAATGCCAGTTATAGCACAAGCAGATCGTCGTCGTGGTGGTGGAACTTCAGCTTCAGCTGCACCTGCTTTAGTTGATCCAAAAGATCCCCAAGCTAAAGCGGTAAGCTACGTAGAAAAACACTCAGATGTTAAAGACAAAGCATTAATGGCCGATAGATCTGGTGTGAAATTTAATGATCAAAAATGTCATAATTGTGTATTTTACACAGGCGCAAAAGAAACCACAGTAAACGGTAAAAAAGCAGCTCCTTGTCAAATGCCATTTGCTGCTAATAAAGTAGTTGTGTCTGAGGGTTGGTGTACATCTTGGGCTAAAAAAGGTTAATGATGTCATTTAAGCCCTAGCAGTTTTGCGAGGGCTTATGTTTTTTTTAGAATTTAATAAAGACTTTATTCAAAAAAAACAATCGCTTTCCGGAGTTAAATCCATAGTGAATATTTATCATTTTTTTGTCTGCATGAGTTTGTTTTTTTTCTTGTCCTGCACAAAAGTAGGATTGGGATATAAATACGTTAGCAACGAAGTTAAAGATAAAATTCAAGAGTCTTTTGATTTTAATGCAAAAAAAGAAAAAGAAATAAATGCTTTCTTAGATGAAAACTTTTCTTCTCGAAAAAAAGATTTTTTAATTGAGCTCAAAGGTTATGTAATTAAACTTCAAAAAATAAGTGATGTAAAAGAATTAACTCTAGAGAAGGTGGATGAAGTAGCCACGGATTTTTCTTTGCTTCAAAAAAATATAATTAATCTTTACAAGATCAGTTTTGAAAAAGTGGTTTATTCTGTAGAAAATTCTGAAAAAGAAAATTTTATCAGATACTCGAATGAAAACATAAGCGAAATGCTTGAAAAATCAAAAAATAAAGAAGCTTTTATTAAAACTAAAATTAAAAATTTTCACCGTGCTGTGTTTTTTTTACTTGATACGTTAATGAGCAACAAAAAATCAAGATAGATGATTTTGTTAAATATAATTTTGGTTACTATGAATCTCAAATTAATGTGGGCAAAAAATTTTACAGTAGTTTTGTAGACTTGTATCCAGATCACTCTAAAATGTTGAAGCTGAGTTTAGATTACTACTCCGGAGAAAAATCAATCAGAGAGAGTGAATATGCGAAACAGCGAGATGATTTTGAAGCGAATTATAAAAAACTGCTATTAGATCTGTGGAAGAATTCTTCAGAAAAACAGAGAGCCTTTTTTAAAAACAGGCTCTCTGTCATCATTGATGAAATTAACAAAGAACTAGATTAGTTTTTTTTTAGCTAGTTCTTCTTCACGTAATGTACGTCTTAAAACTTTACCAACATTTGTCTTAGGGAGTTCAGATCTGAATTCTACTATTTTAGGTATTTTATAATTTGTTAAAAGGGTACGTGTGTGGGCTATAATTTCTTCTTCAGTTAATGTTTCATCTTTTTTAACGATAAATACTTTTACAACTTCTCCAGAGTGTTCATTCGGAATTCCGATAGCGGCAGCTTCTAAAACTTTAGGGTGTTTGACAACAGCATCTTCAACTTCATTTGGATAAACATTGAAGCCTGAAACTAAAATCATATCTTTTTTACGATCTACAATTTTAAAGAAACCATCATTGTCCATAACTGCAATATCACCCGTGAGAAGCCATCCATCCTTAATAACTTTGTCGGTTTCTTCAGGGCGATTATAGTAGCCTTGCATAACTTGAGGTCCTTTAATGCATATTTCACCAGGTTCTCCTGCAGCTGTTATGACATGGCCATTTTCATCAATTAAACGCACTTCCGTATTTGGTACTGGTATACCTATTGTTCCCACTTTGTCTGTTCCATCGACGGGGTTACAGCATACGACAGGAGACGTTTCTGTTAAGCCATAGCCTTCAATAACATCAGTACCGGTTGCAAGCTTCCAACGTTCTTTAACTGCAGTCTGAAGAGCCATAGCTCCAGCTACTGAAATCTTCGTATGGGAAAAATCAACTTCTTTAATAAGTGGAGAGTTAGCCAAAGCATTAAAAAGTGTGTTTACACCTGTCATGGCTGTGAATTTTTCTGTCTTAAGTGTTTTTATAAAAGCTGGAATATCCTTTGGATTAGTGATAAGTATGTTGGAAGCACCATACTTCATAAAGGCTAGACAGTTTACAGTTAATGAAAATATATGATACATCGGTAGTGGAGAAACACAGATTTCTTCACCTTCTACTAAACGTGGGCGCATCCAAGCCACAATTTGTAACATGTTAGCAATGATATTTCTGTGGGTAAGGACAGCGCCTTTTGATACACCCGTTGTGCCCCCAGTGTATTGCAAAAATGCTGTATCGTTATGAGTGAGTGAAGGTTGAATGTAAGTTTTTTCTGAGCCTTTCATTAACGCTTCATTAAACGTTTGATGTTTGAAATTGTAAGCAGGGACCATTTTTTTAACGTGTTTAAGGACAAAGTTAATCAAGTGTTTTTTAGGAAAACCAAGAAGATCTCCAACTTCAGTCACAATGACATTTTTAATAGGAACTTCAGTCTTAATTTGTTCGTACAAATGAGCAAATTGGGCCAAAATAACAAGAGTTGTGGCGCCTGAGTCGTTAAATTGGTGCTTCATTTCGTTAGCTGTATAAAGTGGATTTGTATTAACAACAATAAGTCCAGCTCTCATGGCGCCAAATAAGGCTACAGGAAATTGGATTAAGTTAGGCATTTGTATGGCTATACGATCACCTTTTTTTAACCCCAGATCATTTTGCAAATAGGAAGCAAATTGTCCAGAAAGCACGTCAAGCTCATGATATGTAATATGAGAGCCAAAATTTTTAAATGCGATTTTGTTTCTAAATTTACGCACTGATTCATCGAGAACTTCGAGAATATTTTCGTACTCTTCTACGTTGATAGTTTGTGGGACAGCTTTGGGATATTTTTTTAACCAGATTTTTTCCATAACAATATGTTTAACTAAAACTTGTAAAAGTGAAAGAAGAAAGAGCATAATATCTTGATGCAGCCATTATTTATAACAACATGTATCACAAGGATTGCAAATTTAAAGCGCAGTTTATGTGTTTTGTTAATTGTTTTTTTGCAAGTTGTTGGCTGTACTTCAAAGAAAGATAGTTCTGCTACTCAGTCTGAAGTTGAGACAAATCAAGGCCGGACACTAAAGCAAGTTGAAAAAAATCTTACACATGAACAGGTGAAGCAAAAAACAGAAGCTGAAAATTTGAAAAAAATGACTTATTATTTAAAGTTTATAGGAAGTTTAGAAAAAGAGATTCTCAAGTTGGTTATGGCGGGCGAAGCTCCAGTGACAAACCAATTTGAAGTTCTTGCTCAAGCTATGGGTTTAGTCTCTGAAGTTAAAACGGAGTACCTTGCGGGTTTTGATTGTCAAAAAAACAAGGCCATTTTATCAGGTAAAAAAATAGAATTTTTTAATGTATGTTATACGCCTCAAAGAAAACTTGCAGAAATGTGGATTTTAGATAGTCAACCAACTTCCTATAAAGTGGTCTTTAACACATCCCAATGGGAGAAAATTCTTGGCTCAATCACAGGAGTACTTTCTAAAAATAGATCTTGTATTTTTACAATTTCGGATAACAAAGTGCAAAAGCTTAACTGCAAAGATACGTCTTTTGGGGCTCAGGCCGGTGCAAGGTCTTCACAGTTGAAAGAGTATAAACTCACAACGTACGTTTATGAGCGTAATGCTCAAGATGAAATTATTGTGAGTGGTTCAGTTTTGAGGGATTTTTTAGAGATTAAAAAAATCTCAGTCAAAGTTCCGGTCATAGGAAAGATTAAAATTTTAGAAAAAGAGATGCATGTTGTAGATGAGTTTGCTGATATTCAGCAAAAATTAACTCAAGGAGAGGATTATCGAAATGTTACTGCTTCAGTAGCGGTGTCTAGTCCTTCTCAAAGAGTTGCGAGTGAAACGGCGACAGTGAACAAAGCTTCAGATAACTCTCAGCAGTATCAGGAGGAAATCAATCCTTATCTTAATCAGCAAAATGGTGTTAATTGGCAAGGGGTTCCGCAAGATCCTTCACAGCAGCAAAAATATGAAAATGAAGAAGGGTATCCTTTGCCAGATGCGAACTCTTCTCAGCAAAACGATCCATACAATCAAAACTTTCAACCACAGTCAGATTCAGGGGGGCGCTAGATGTCATTAAAATCAAAAAAAATAAACCAAAAATCAACCAAGCATATCAAACCTCCGACTGAAGTGACGGTGAAATCTATCCCGCTATTTAAAATGGAAGCTTCATCTGGAGACTCCGTGAGTTTAAAAGACTTTGCAGGTAAAAATATTGTTTTGTATTTTTACCCTAAAGATAATACCCCAGGCTGTACATTGGAAGGACAGGAATTCAATAAATTATTAAACGAGTTTAAAAAAGTAAATGCAGTCGTTTTAGGTGTCTCTAGAGACAGTTTAAACTCACATACAAAATTCATCGATAAGTGTGGTTTTAAATTTAGTTTGCTTTCTGACCCAGATGAGAAGCTTTGTAAGTATTTCGATGTTATTAAAGAAAAAAATATGTATGGAAAAAAGGCTATGGGAGTTGAACGATCAACTTTTGTCATTAATTCAGTAGGTAAAGTTATATTAGAGTATAGAAAAGTTAAAGCTGAAGGGCATGCAAGTCAGGTTTTATCTGATCTCAAAGAAGTGCTTTAGGGTAAGTCTTTGTAGGCTTTGATGAAACCGTCAATGTCTTCTTTTTGAGTGTCCCAACTGGTCATAAGCCGACATTCAAATGTGTGTTCATCCCAGACGTAAAAAAAATATTTTTGCTTTAAAGGCTTGATATATTTTTTTGGTATTTTGCAAAAGACTACATTGCTTTCAACAGGTTGCGTGATTGTGAAATCCCTACAGTGAGTTTCAATCTGTTCTTTTAAATAAGTGGCCATGTCACAGCTGTTTTGAGCAATTTTAAAATGAGTGTTCTCATTTAAATAAGCTAAAAACTGTGCTCCTAAGTATCTTGTTTTGGAAGGGAGTTGAGCTAAGTGTTTACGAATGTATTTAAAATCTTTCTGTAGACATTTATTTAAAATTATAATTGTTTCTCCAAACATAAGCCCGTTTTTAGTTCCACCAAAGGAGATAATATCAATATCTAATTTAGTACAGAATTCTTGGAAAGTTGTATTTAAAAAATAAAGCGCATTTGTAAAACGTGCACCATCTATATGAACATAAAGATGGTGTTTCTTTGCCCAAGAGATAATTTTTTCTAACTCTTCATAAGAGTAAACTGTTCCATATTCAGTTGGTTGTGTGATACTGATGGCTTTGGGTTGGCTGTAGTGTTGATCTCCTAAGCGAATCAATTTTTTTTCTAATTCTTCAAATATAAATTTACCATTTCGACTAAGAACGGGAATAAGTTTTCCGGAAAAAGCCTCGGGAGCTCCACATTCGTCCGTATTAAGGTGACTGATGTCCGTTACTAAGCAAGATTCGTGAGGACGGATTAAAGCTCTTAGTGAGAGGATGTTCGCTGCTGTCCCATTAAAAACAAAAAATGACTCAGATGATGGTCCAAAATTTTGTTTGAAAATATTTTTGCAAGCCTCTGTGATGGAATCGGTTCCGTAGCTAGGCTCGTGTTCTTTGTTAACTTTTAGAAGAGCTTCCATGATAGATGGATAAACGGGTGCATGATTGTCGCTACCAAAACCTCTCACTGCATTGCTCCTTTAGTCATTATTAAAAATAAAATGATGAGCTAGTAAAGCTGCGGTTTTAGAGGTTTGATAATCTCGATCAAGTGGTGGCGACACTTCGTAAATACCTAAACCGGATACAGACGCTTTTTTGTAAAGTTCTGTTAAAAATAATAAGCAATCTCGAATATGTAAACCTGTGGCCCAGGCTTGGCTACAGCCTCCAGCTTCGGAAGCTGTTAAGGCATCAATATCAAAGCTCACAAATACAGGTCGTTTTGAGTCAATTCTTTTTAACTCAGTATTTGTCCATAAGTGTGACCATCCTTGAGTTTCTATAGTTTCAAGGTCGATCACTTCGATATTTCGATCTTTGGCCCAACGGACATGATGTGGGGAGTTGCACTGAGGTTGTATGCCAACTTCAATTAAATGAAACTTTTCTGGATGTGCTTCGTAGAGTCGATAAAATGGAGTTCCGCTGTTAGGTCCATTTTTTGGAGGGCG
>JBKBTW010000099.1:0-9733 GCA_046291245.1 Pseudobdellovibrio sp.
GTAGGCAAAAAAGAATAAGCGTTTATCAGGCTGAGACTCGTTTGGAACATACACACTCACAGCACTTATTTGAAATTGATTATGGGTTTGTTTTTTTAAACTCACACATAAACGTTCGCATTAAAATAAGATATGATCAAGGCAAAATACAATTGGATAGTGGTCTGAAGGAAGTGCTATTTTTTGTTCCAGTGTTTCTGGTTTTTTTAGAGGGCTACCAAATTCATCTTTATAAGGATAGACGCATACGCTTTTAGGATCTAACAGTGGTGCCGCCGAGGGAGAAATAAAGCAGTAATCAATTTGTCGACCATCAGATCTTAGTCCTGATCTTACTTGATAAAAAGTTGAACGATTTTCTGTAGTTATGTTTGCTATATCAAAAATATCTTTAAGTTTAGTAGAGTCGTAAATGGGTTTGAATTCATTATCTGTAAGTTGACTCGAAGCTTGACCATTAAAATCGCCAGCAAAAATAATAGGACATTGAGGAAACTGAGTCTCAAGTTCTTTGTATATCTCAAGGCATGTTTTAAGCTCAGCAGCACGGCGCTCCGATCCATTTGGGTCGATTCTTTCAGGATCAAGAGGTGATTTTAAGTGAGTTAAAAGAATAATTAAAAAAGGTTTATTAACATCATGATGAAACAATCTTAACTCAGCACAATCTCTTGAGAGTTTATGACTTTGTATTTTTATCGGGTAGTTTTGAGCTATAGATTGTTTCTCATGTGAGTACAGAAAGTTAAGATCTCTGTTTTTATGAGTTATAAGATCAAAATAATAGTTTTGATTTTTTCTAATTAAAAATCCTACGTCGATATTTCGGTCTGAGTTGCCTTCAATAAGTATTGGTGAGTATTGATTATTTAAAAAATGTGAGTTGAAGTTTCTTAAAGACTCAAGGCCCCCAACCTCGCAAAGCATGACAATATCTGCATTTATATCAATAAGCGTTCGCGCAAGATGTTGAGTTTTAAAAAGAGGTTTATTTTCATAGAGTGATGTCGAAAGCTTTTGCCACTGTATTTCTTCGAGTTTAGTAAAATTTTTAGGGAGTTCTTGGTCAAATAATAAAAAGAGGTTTTCTGCATTAATTAAGCAGAATTTAAGGTTTATTGTATTAAGAGTAGGTTCATTTGTTTGCATCATTTTTAGTACACATTATATCAATAAGTATCTAGAGATTGATTTTAGCAGATGAAGGAGTAAAGTGAGTAATCATTTATGAGGTTTAGTATGAAAAAAACATCGCGCACAATTAAAAATCAATTTACAGCTCACTTAAGTCGCTTGTTGGAGTCTTCGATCAACTATAGTCCAGTTTCTAACTTTAGCAAATTAGCTCATTGTGACGGCGCCATTTACTTTTTTGGTGCTACAGAGGCAAAAAATAGAAAAGACAATCTAGAAACTATTTTAGACACCCATGCTTTAGAGTTTCAAAAAGAAGAGTTAAAAAAGAGCGATAAAAAATGTTTACATTTTACAGGTCAAAGTGGTCCTGTATGGATCATTTTTGAAAATTTAACAAAGTCATCTGATCATGATGGCCTCCTGGATGAAGCACCGTATGCTTTTGCGCGTGATCAGTTTGGTGCTGTTTTAAATCAAATTAAAGCCTTGAAGTTAAAAAGTGTATCGCTCTATTTTCAAACAGAGCTCGAAGCTTCAATTGAAGGGGCTTTGGTTGGTCTTGAGATGGCAAGCTATCAGTTTTTAGATTTTTTTAAAACATCTGTGGAGCAAAAATATCCTGAAAAATTAAAAATTCAGTTAAATATTAAAAAAGAAATTTTAAATAAGGCGCTAGCTAAAGCTTCAGCTGTTCAAGTCGCAAGACATTTAGTTAATTTACCTCCAAATGTTATTAATCCAGCAACAGTTGAGCAGTTTGCAAAAGCATTACCTTTTTCGAAGAACACAAAAGTAACTGTTTGGGATGAACAAAAATGTGAATCTGAAGGTATGGGCTTATTGCTTGCTGTAGGTGCGGGATCTCCCACGGCTCCGCGAATGATTCACTTTAGGTACAGGCCAGTGCAAAAGAAGAAAGTTTCAAAAAAACCAATCGCTTTTGTTGGGAAGGGTGTTACGTTTGATACGGGTGGGTTAGATATAAAACCTTCTGGTGCGATGAGATTAATGAAAAAAGATATGGGTGGTTCTGCTGCGGTATTAGCCTTAGCTTATTGGGTGGATGCTGTAGGTTATGATCGTTCCTGTGATTTTTACTTGGCTTTGGCTGAAAACTCAGTGGATGGATTTTCAATGCGTCCAAGTGATGTTTATAAATCAAGAGCTGGATACTTAGTTGAAATTGATAATACAGATGCTGAAGGTCGCTTGGTATTAGCTGATGTCATGGATGTTGCTATAACTCAAAAAGGGGCTGATGAACCTGAGTATTTGATTGATATTGCAACACTTACGGGTGCGATTAAAGTGGCTTTAGGAGCAGATGTCGCAGGGTTATTTTCAAATGATGATGAGTTAGCTCAGCAGATGAATCAAGCTGGACAACGTGCGGGAGAACTTAATTGGAGAATGCCATTGATTCAAAAATATTTTGGAAGTATGAACTCAAACTTTGCAGACTTTAAAAACTCTGGAGAAGGCTTTGGGGGAGCTATTACAGCAGCTTTGTTCTTGCAAAAATTTGCAGGCAATAAAAAATGGGCTCACTTGGATGTGTACTCATGGAATGATAAACCAACAGGTGCATTAGCAGCAGGAGTTGCTAACGGTCAGCCCGTGCAATCTATGATTGAGTGGTTAGAGAGTATTAACTAGTTCATCAGTAACAAATTAAGTCAGTGTAAAATTATTTTACATAATAAAAATATTATCTTGAATTCAGCTTTAGTTGAGTATGGCTTCGAATATGCAAAAGACCTTATGAATCTAGTATCTGGAGGTTTTTAATGAAGTTGTCACTCTTTGGTAAAGTTTTATTTGTCATTTTAGCTTTTCAAAATTACGTCATGGCTTCTGTTGTGGGTGAGATTAGTCGTATGCAAGTTTTAAATGCGAACAGAAAACCATTTACGGCATATGGTCAAGTTAATAATTTTTGCTCAGGGACTCTAATCTCTCCGCTTTTGGTTCTTACAGCTGCTCATTGTGTGTATGATCAAGAAACACAATCATGGACAGGAGTAAAAACTTTTACTCCTGCTAAAAATGGGATTTTAAATCCTTTCGGAGTCGTAGCTGTTGAAAAAATTTATGCGAATCCAGCATATCTTAAAGGGGATTCGTCACAAGATGTAGCAGTCTTGGTTTTAAAAGACTCAGTAGGCTTGCAAACTGGATGGTTAAGTATTTCTTGGGATATGCAGGGTTTCAGTCCACGTCAATCGGCTTTAGGGGGCTTAGAAGCTGCTGGTACGATTACAGGTTATCCAGGAGATAAAATGCAATCCACTCTATGGACAGCTGCTTGCTCTTTTTACGTTCCAGCTATGGTTCCTTATTTACCACAATACAGATGTGATACTTTTGGTGGAATGAGTGGAAGCTCAATCGTTATAGCGGGCCCTCAAGGAGAGAGTCGGATAGTTGGGGTTCATACAACAGGGCATGGTGGATTTAATTCAGGAGTAATGCTCACAGGGCCCAATA
The DNA here is from genome assembly GCA_046291245.1 of Pseudobdellovibrio sp. GTDB lineage: Bacteria > Bdellovibrionota > Bdellovibrionia > Bdellovibrionales > Bdellovibrionaceae > Pseudobdellovibrio. The sequence continues at coordinate 3,625 of JBKBTW010000099.1, forward strand.
AAAATTTTGTTCAAAGTGTTATGAAAATGTATAGCTTAAGCCTAACACCTTGATAAAATCGCGTGTAAATTTTGGTTTAAAAAAAGCGCTTTTTTAAGAAAGCGTTTGATTTAAAATACTTTGTACTGATTGTGGAACTAAAGTTTTCCACTTGTCGTTTTTATTCTTAATCATCTCTAATATCTGTTCTGAATGAACAAATTCAGTGATTTCGTCGCAACCTGCAATATCTTGCAAATAATTATTTTCTATAAGGTGATTATAAATATGTTTCACTTGTGGAGAGGGTCTGAAGCTTTTAACTTGTAAACACATGAGCTCTGTTTTGTGAGGATAAATATATAAACGTGTGCTTTTGTCGACAAGTTTTCCCATGCCTTCTAGAAGGCCTCCTTGAAGATCGTAATAAAACTTTTCATCAAAAAGCTTTTCTAGATGAGTTGCTCCTATAATAATACCCATAGGTTTGCTTGAAACTTGTTTTAAGTGCTCTTTAAGTTGATAAAATAAGGCAAAGTTAGTGACGAGAACAGGCTTTTGAAGAGATGTAATCATTTGCACTTTACGATAAGCTTCTTCGATGGAGATGTTCGTATTTTTTAAACGATTATTCAGCGTAAATTCAAAAATAGGTGTGACTTCATTTTCAGAAATACCAAACTCTTTACTGAAGTGATGGGATCCTTTACTGATAACATCCAAATGAGTATTTGTTACAGGGTTGTAAAAGGCTCTTTGGATGAGGATATTTTTACCCCATAAAGCATCAGCCGTATTTTGGACATTTCCTTTTGGGTTAATAAAAATAGCTTCGCTCCACCCTCTGGAAACCATTTGCAGATTTGCCGTCACTTCATTGAAGTTTTTAAAGGCTTCACCTTTGAAGTGAATTGCATCTACAGAAATAGAACCGAGTTTAATTTGCTCAAAGAGACTATCAATGTACTCATCCTGAGACTGAGTTGTGTAAAATGAAGCATGAATTAAATTGACTCCAATAACACTGAGAGTTTCCTGTTGTTGTAGTCTATGTTTATCTAAAAGCCTCACATGTAGAACAACTTCTGATGGTGCAGATTGAGGGCTATGTTGAAATTTCACGCCGATCCATCCATGAGAGTTTGTCCGAGTTTTTTCAGAGCCAGTCGCAACAGTATCAGCAAAAGCGAAAAAGCATGTATTAGGACCACGAGTATCGTCTAAACGATCAATTAATTTCGAATACTCACGATCTAACATTTTTCTAACACGAGACTCACACACATAGCGACCAGAGTCTTCTTTTCCGTAAATGATATCACTAAAGGTCATGTCGTATGCAGATATGGTAAGAGCTATTGTTTGTGAAGCCTTGCCAGCTTGAAAAAACTGTCTGGCAACTTCTTGCCCCGCTCCTATTTCTGCAAATGAACCGTAGTATTTCGGATCAATATTGATATCTAAAGCTTTTTCTAAAGTTGAACGTGATCTGATATTCATTAAACGTCCTTTGAAGATAAATTACTGTCATCGCTTTTATTTTTAGGCGATGGTTCTGAGGTTGTTTTAATCCAACCTGTTAAAGCTAAACTCATTGCCTTCTCAACGGAAATATCGATAGGCTCCACCTCAGCTTTGTTCACTAAAATTGTATATCCACCTAAGCCATAACTCATAGGGATGTAAACAGCTATTTTTTCTTTTGAGATATTCATTTTTAACTCGAGATCCGAAAAATTTTCGCGCGTAACAAGGCCTATGATCGAGTGGGCCGGTGTGAAGTGAACTAAAACTACTTTTTGCAGTGTTTGCTGCTGTTGTCCTTTAGCGAACAAGTTCATGAGATCTCTAAGAGGAGCATAAACTGTTTTAATAAGAGGAACCTCGGTTAGTTTTTCTTGAATGTTTTTGAAAAAAGCCGCTGTGACAAAGTTATTAACTAAAAACCCCATCAATATAATGACAGAAATGGTAGCTGCAAACCCCATCCCAGGAAGATACGCGCCAGCGGGTAAGATAAGTCTTAAAAATTGCCCGAGAAGATTTTCTACAATTGAGACAGCAACAACAATAATATAAATTGATAAGGCCAAAGGTAAAAAAGTAACAACACCGCTGATAAAGTAATTCCGTAAACGAGACATCATAAATCTATTTTATAGACATTATAATCGACTCACAACTAATTTTGTGAACTATCTTGAGACTGAAATAAGTAAATCTTTAGATTTTAGTCTGTATGGACGATACTTCTAGTATATGCCAATTAAAATAATAGTACGTAAATTACTTTGGTCTCTATTAATCTCTATTGTGGCTTTTAAGGCGTCAGCTCAATCAGAAGCTGTATATGGAGAATATATAATTAAATTTAAAGCACAGGTGAGTTCAGTACAGCATTCAGGTAAAACTGCATCTGAAGTCATGGCATCGTCTAATAAAATGGCTTTTGAAAAGGGTCAGAGAGTATTAGGAGCGCTTAAAGGTTTGCATGTAAAGCAGAGCTTTGCAAAAGTAGCTATGATGCATGTCGACTCTGTTGATGCTGCAAAACTTCAGTACTTGGAAAATCATCCTGACGTAGAGTTTATTGAGCCCAACTATGTGTTAAGTTTAAGTCCAACTTCAGCGCAAAAAATTCAGGCATCGCAGGTTCATGTTCAAGATACTTATGACCAGTCCAATGCACCTGTGCGTGTAACTGACTCATGGGCCTTGCAAAAAGCTCCCGCATCAGCGACTAAAACTATAGTTGCTGTAATTGATACAGGCGTTGATATTAATCACGCCGTATTTAAAGATTCAGGGGCGATTTGGCAAAACCTTGCAGAAATAAATGGCCAGTCTGGAATTGATGATGACGGCAATGGATATATTGATGACTTTAATGGTTGGAATTTTGTTGATAATACAGGATCCGTCACTGATGACAACGATCACGGAACACATGTAGCCGGCATAGTGTTAGGTGCGGGACAAGATATTTTTCAAAATCCTTTAAAAGAATCTAAAATTAAAATAATGCCTCTTAAATTTTTAAATTATCGTGGAAGTGGGACGACGGGAGCTGCTGTTAGTGCAATTTACTATGCAGTTAATAATGGAGCGCGCGTCATCAATAACTCTTGGGGTGGTCCATCGTATTCGCGAGCTCTACATGATGCTTATAAATACGCGTACGACCACAATGTAGTTCTTGTAACGGCAGCAGGGAATGATGATAAAAACTTAGATAGTGTTCCGACTTATCCTGCAGCTTTCGATACGCCGAGTAATATCACTGTGGATTCATCAACTGATGCTGATCAGAAGTCAGGATTTTCTAATTATAGCCAAACATTAACCCATGTTTTTTCTCCTGGTAATCAAATTCTCAGTTCAATCCCGGGCTCGCAATGCTCTGATGTTAATAATTTGGTTAACTACTGTTTTGCGGAATTAGATGGAACTTCGATGGCTACACCTTTAGTTGCTGGTATAGCAGCACTTGCTATACGTGAAGCCCCGCAATTATCTGCTTATCAAATACGTGGACTTATCTTAAGCGCTATTGATTCTGTATCGCAATTAACAAATTATTCTGCAACAGGTGGACGCATCAATGCTTATAAGGCTACACAAATTGCACAATCTCAAGTTGCAATAACAGCTTGGTCTCCCTCGTACACTCCAGTTTATAAAACTGAAATGAGCTCGAAAGTCGTGACAGAAATGGCGCCAGCTGGTTGCGGTTTAGTTAAAGGTGTTATGAGTGAAATTAATCAAGGCCCTCCAAGTGCAGGACAAATGATGCAAGTTTTTGCCATCAGCTTATTGATGTTAATGCCGTTGTTAGCGGCGTTGAAATTACGTAGAAAACCTTACGTAAGACGTCATGAGAGATACTCAATAGCCAAAGAAATTATGATTAGCATGGGAGATCAAGTGATTAGTACAGCTTCTCAAACTTTAGCTGTAGGCGGTTTATCTTTCCGTTCAGATCAAACTTTTGAAAAAGGGCAAAAGATTAAGCTGCGTATTTCTGATGTTGATGGTGAAATTGACGGCGAAATCGTCTGGTCTTCTGAAACACACTCTTTTGGCGTGAAGTTCTTAAACGTAACAGATCATTTAAAAGAAAAACTTCAATTGTGGAGTGCTAATCTCACTCCAATTGGTTAAGCTTTGTTTTTTAAAGACAGACTTTGTCAAAAAACGGCCTTTTTCAAAAAGGCCATTTTTTTTAGAGTAGAATCCCTTTTAAGATAATACTCGCAACAGTAAAATAAATAATTAATCCCGTGACATCGACAATTGTTGCTACGGCGGGAGCAGAGGCAGAGGCTGGATCTAGTTTTAGACGTCTTAATAAAAACGGTAACATTGATCCTGAAATCGTACCCCATAAGACAACCCCGATAATAGAGCCTGCAACTGTGTAAGCAATGTATTGATAGTGCGGGCCATACATAGTTTCGCGCCAAGGCCAGAAATAAATTCTGAGTAAAGCAATGAAGCCTAAAATTAAACCTAAACATAAACCCGTTGTGATTTCTCTTAAAAGAACTCGCCACCAATCTATAAGTCTAACTTCGCCAAGAGCCATAGCGCGAACGACTAATGTTGAAGCTTGCGATCCTGAATTACCACCAGAGCTAATGATAAGTGGTAAAAACATGGCTAACACAACAGCTTTATTAAGCTCGTGTTCATAATAACCTAAGGCTGTAGCCGTAAACATTTCTCCAATAAGAAGTATGACAAGCCAGCCAGCTCGTTTTTGTAACATTTCTCTGAAAGAAATTTGCAAGTATGGAGCATCTAAACTTTCCATACCACCTATTTTGTGGATATCTTCAGTCGCTTCTTCTTTAACAGCCTCTGCTACGTCATCGAATGTGACGATCCCCACCATTTTATCGTTTTCATCAATAACAGGTAAGGCCATGAGATCGTGCTGACTAAAAATTTGACCTATCTGCTCTTGGTCTAGGTCTACAGGAATTCTAATAATATCCGTATGCATGATTTCATCGACTTTTTTCTGTGGGCTAGATGAAAAGAGTTCTCTAAATGAAACAACTCCGAGAAGTTTCTGATCATGACTAAGAACATAAGCATAATAAATGGTTTCAACTTGCGTTTTAGCTTGCAAGCGAATGTAGCTAATAGCTTCATCCACATTCATTTGAGGACGAAGGCGTATAAAACGAGAAGACATGATGCCACCGGCATTATCCTCAGCATAAGCCAATAAAACACCAACTTCTCTTTTTGTTTGCGGATCAAGTAATGATAACCACTCCTCGCGGTGTTCGAGATCATCCTCTTGTATTAAATCGGCCACGTCATCAGGAGCGAGCAGTCGTACCCATGAGCGTTTTTCAAGTAAAGAGCATTCGTGTATAAGGGGAAATTGATCCTGAGCAGTTAAGCTTAAAAAAAGCTCCTCAGCGTCGGTTCTACTGAGTTTAAAAAAGGCTTCTTTGCGATTCTCTTGAGATATTTGTGCCCAATGAGAACGAAGATAGTCAACGCTATGGGTGTCTTCAGGAGTGGAGTTGTCTGAAGGCTCTAGGGATGTGATGTGTTCAACTTCAGAGGTGTTGTTTTCTTCAGACATAAAATTCCTATACCGCGTCCTAGAGTTATTTTATTTACCGTGAGTTTTCAAACTGCTGAATAACTTCCGCTGTAGAACCTAACATTTTTATGCTGCCATTTTCAAGCCATAAAATGCGATCGCAATCCAATACAGTTTGTAACCTGTGTGCTATTCGGATTTGTGTCTTATTGGCTAAAGTTTTTTTCAGAGCTAATTCAATCAATTTTTCAGATTGAGGGTCAATATTAGCTGTAGCTTCATCGAAGATAAAAATTTCGGCATTTTGTAATAGACCCCGAGCTAGACTTAAGAGTTGTTTTTCGCCTTGAGATAGATTCTGACCTTTTTCTTCGACAGGGGTGTTGATTCTAAGAGTGAGACCGACCATTTTTAAGATCTCATTTAGTTTTTCATTTGAATGCTGATTAAATAAATCAATGTTGTCTTTAAGGGTACCTTTAATAAAAAATTGATCCTGAGAGATCAAAGAAAATTGTTTTCGATGTTCTTCAATATCGTGTTTATATTCGTTGTTTATAAGAATAA
>JBKBTW010000100.1:0-9552 GCA_046291245.1 Pseudobdellovibrio sp.
CTTGTACAGTATTGCTCATTGGTTGATTCAATGTCTTTTCTACTAGACTAGAAATTACTTGTTGTTGTTCATCTAATTTTTGTTGCATGGATTGTATAGTATCAGTTAAATTCTTCAATTGTTGTAGTAAACTTGAGTATACTTGAAGAGAAGCATCTTGTGGTTGTTCATTGTTTGATTCTTGTTGTTTTGATAATGCATATAATTGAGCTAATGCATCATTCCACTTCCATTCATGACATTGCTGCATCAATGTTTGAACAAGTTGAGTATACAGAGATTTTGGCCAAAATAGAGTATACATGTGATGACTCCAAGGATAACTAGCAACAAGTAATAAAACATGCATACAACATGCTAGTTGAATATGCTTTTGAGAGTGTATGAGCATGGCGTACAAGGCATGAGCAACACGGTCGTATGTTTGAGGCTCACAGTACTGGTCCAATTCTTGCAAAATTGGCTGCAATAAGGATAAACAAGCAGAATGCGTCAAATTTTGCTCTTGAGAGAACAAGATTTTTTGCATCTGGTCTAACGTTTTTTGCAAAGCTTCTTGCTTATACGTTGAAATTAAATTTTGTACAAGGGTATTTACAAAAACTTGTGTCGTAGAAAGGGGTTGTTTCGTCAAAGGATTCGTTGCACCGTTTGTTTCAAAATGCTGCAAAATAGCCTTCTTTTCAAAGGTAAATCCATCACATGTTATTACTGGTTCCACAAACAGTCGTTTTGTGAGTGGACAAATATACTGCTGCGCATGTTGCATTCACAATGCTATTCAATAAAGTTGAGCTACTAGTCGTCAAACGTACAGTTTAAAGAAACGTAAATACGTGATATAACGGTAAAGTTTCCAAAGAAAGTGCAGTGAAAACAAAAGTCATCTGCACAAAGTTCTTATGAAGAGTTTTCGAAAAACGCTAAACGCTTAAGTTTTGGCGATCTCAAACCTAATGATTTGGTTGTGCATATTAAACATGGCATCGGCGTGTATGAAGGCCTTAAAATCATGAACGTTGGTGGCGTAGAGTCTGAGTTCATCCAAATAGCCTACAAAGACAAAGATAAACTTTATTTGCCCGTTTACAGAGTAGGCCAACTGCAAAAATTTTCTGGCAGTGCACACACGACAGTTTTAGACAAACTCGGCGGAATCGGATGGGAAAAAACTAAAACAAAAGTTAAAACTCACCTGCGTGATATTGCGTCTGAGCTTTTGCAACTTTATGCTAAACGCAGTGAGGTTCAGCGTCATCCTTTTGATCTTAATGAAATTTTATATGGACAGTTTGAGAGAGCTTTTCCTTATGACGAAACCAACGATCAATTACGTGCGATCAATGAAATTCAAAAAGATTTTCAAAGCACCAAACCCATGGATCGCTTGGTTTGTGGAGATGTTGGTTTTGGAAAAACAGAAGTTTCCATGCGTGCAGCTTTTTTTGCAGCCAGCAACAAAAAACAAGTGGCTGTTTTAGCCCCTACGACTGTTCTAACGTTTCAACATTTAGAAACTTTTAAAAAGCGCTTTGCTGGTTTTAATTTTGATATCAGGTCTTTAAATAGATTTGTCTCTTCTGCTGATCAAAAGAAAACACTTATGGATCTGAAGGAGGGAAAAGTTGATATCCTCATCGGAACTCATCGCCTCTTAAGCAAAGATGTAGCTTTTAAAGATTTAGGTTTGTTAATTATTGATGAAGAGCAAAAATTCGGTGTTTTACATAAGGAAAAAATTAAAAAAATTAAAAACAATGTCGATACATTAACTTTATCGGCTACTCCAATACCAAGAACTTTAAACATGAGTTTTACTGGAGTTAGAGATTTATCAATTATTAACACCCCACCTGTCGATAGGTTACCGACGCGGACTTTTGTGTCTAAATTCGATACTGAGCTTATTCGCAAAGGCATCACATCAGAAATTGCTCGCGGTGGACAAGTTTACTTTATACATAATCGCGTGCAATCCATATACTCTATTGCGGATGAGCTTCGTAAAGTAGTTCCACAGGCGCGCATCAAAGTAGCACATGGGCAAATGGATGAAGAAGAGCTTGAGGCAGCCATGTTAGCGTTTTTTAATCATGAAATAGATGTTCTTATCTGCACAGCTATTGTCGAATCCGGAATGGATGTTCCACGCGCCAATACGATGTTTATTGATCAAGCCCATATGTTTGGATTATCTCAACTCTATCAATTGCGTGGACGTGTTGGCCGTAGCAAAGCCAGAGCTTATTGTTATTTACTGATGCCTAAAGATAGAAAGATCGAAAAAGATGCTCAAGAGCGTTTAAAAATTATTCAAGACAACTCAGCTCTTGGATCAGGAATTAAAATTGCTCAATATGATTTAGAACTTCGCGGAGCCGGAAATATATTAGGGGACGATCAATCAGGGCATGTGAACTCTGTCGGGTACGAAATGTACATGGATCTTTTAAATGAAGCTTTAGCCGAAGCTAAAGGTGAAAAAACTCAAGATCAAGAACTTGATCCAGAAATAAATTTAAGAATACCTGCACTCATTCCTGATAATTACATTAAAGACATCCGTATTAGATTAAGTTATTATAAAGCATTAGCTGATATAAAATCACAAGAAGACTTAGATCAAATTGAAGCCGAGCTTAAAGATCAATTTGGTGAACTGCCTGAACCTGTTGTTAATTTGATGGGATTAATGCTTATTAGACGTCAGTGTAAAAACTTAGGTGTACGAGATATCAGCGCAGGGATGAAAAACATCTCGCTTATTTTCACCGAGCAAACTAAGTTAAAGCCAGAGACAGCTATTAAACTTGCTATGCGAGAAAATAAAAAATACTCCATCACACCTGATCAGCGTTTGAACGTTCGCATGAGCACCATTACATGGTCAGCTGTATATGAAGAGCTTCAATACCTTTTAAGCTTGGTGAGTTAAAAACAAAAACATCATTCCATCTTAAAGCTTATTGTTTTAAAAAAGAAATACCTCTACAGATTCATTGTTTTGGTTTGTTGTTTCAAAGAGGCTTCTCCATATAGTACTATATTTACTCCATGGGCCTATGATTTCTTTGCTTAAAATGAGCTTTGGTGTTTTATTTTGTTGTTGTTTAGCTGAAGATTCTTTTACCTTCTCTAAAAATATATTGTAACCATTTTTCGTAGAGAAAAAGATGAGTCTCTGTTCTTGAAGATTAAGATTGTTGTTAAAGAAATTAGATTTACTTAACACATAATCATTGCGAAACAATTCAATTGTAGATTTGTTAAATGCTGTTAGAAAGTTTTTAGCTGATGCAAACCCATAGACATATTTTTCATTAGAAATTTTCCATGAGATACACGTAACTCCGTATGGAGGTATTTTAATTTCCATACAATTAATATCGTTAATTGTATGAAGAGTTACTGCTAAGTTGTTAGCCCACCACTCGCAAAGTGTCCAGCGTTCTAAGGCCTCATAAAGCGAGTTACGGCGAGCAGTTATTTTTAATAAATCAGGAAAAGCAGCCATTCCATTTGTCGAGTTATCTATATCGAACCCATATATATTAGGTTGGGTTATGCTCGATATATAATATGCCCAACGCTCTAAAGCTTCTGAAATTGCTTTGTAACATGCAATGGACTTATAAGTGTCGCTACCCATGCCATCAACATTATCATATAGAGTATATTTATCTGCATTATGGCGTAAATCGGCTTTTAATAAAGCTGTGGCTTCATAACCCTTAAGATTATGAGATAAATTTACTTGAGAATAAGTAAGTCTATCAATAGGGCCACCGTGCTCTGATAAAATATTTTTATACTTTATTGAGGCAAGATTAATCATTCATTATTTCCAACCAATCCATTGAAAGCTGGTTGGAGGTAGAACAAGATTAATTTCAGAGAAGTCTAAATCAGGATTAGCCCACAAACCACTAGAGTAATGTGTTACTGGCCAAATCAAACCTTGCTCCCATAAAAGCTGATTAATTTTTTGTAGATCAGGATTGTCCTTCTCTAGTTCCGCTAAAATTTCACCAGTTTCATCAGGTAAAAGAATACCTTCTTTTGATTTAAACATAAATTTTACGTCATCTAGTGGTGCTGAAGCTAGGATACCTGTAGAGTCTGAAGAAAGATCCCAAGTCTTTTCATTTGAGTTTGAAGTTATATCTTGAAAAAGCTGATGAGATGAAAATTCAATCTCTGTGATTGGCCAATCATTAATTTTAGCAACATTTGTTAAAGCTTCTCCAATACCATTACCCACTTTAGATCGCGGTGGATAGATTGGTAATTTTACATGTGTGTCAGTAAAATTATTAGAGGTAGGGACAAAGTCTTGAAGTTCGTTTATATTTTTAATGATTAAAGGGAAAAACGATCTGATAGGGTTTATAGATAGTTTTTCTAATTGTTCATAAAAATGATTGCGATAAGCAATACGAAAGCTTCTGTTTGAAAATGGACTTTTTGGATTTTTCCAACTAAGTACTCGTACAAAGTATATTGAGGACGGAGGGGCAGCTTGTAATTTAAATTTTTTATCTGGAGGATCTATTAAATCTGAACCTAATACTAAATCTATCATTTTATTAGGGTATATTTTTTTACTCCAAACCATTTTTACTTTTTGAATAGGCTTTGGATGTATTAAATTTTTAGGATAGTCTTGTCTTAAAGATAAAGTTAATTTGTCATTATCCCAATTTGTGACTGTATACGGGCCGCTAGTTTTCAAGTTATCTTTTTTAGCAATCCAGAGACCATCTTCATTATAGTGGGATGGGTGAACAATCGAGTACAAACCAAAACTAATTTTATCTAGTAAACTGGGTAAAGATTTGGTGAGCTTAATAGTAATTGAGCTATTAGTTGCCGTAAGCCCAGCAATAGATTTTGATTGAGATGTTAAAGACTCATAACCAAGCAAATATTCAAAAAAACCTGATTCTGATTTTTTTGATTTCATAATTTTAGCCATGCGAAGCCAGTTAGATAAAACAATTTGTCCAGTGATTGGCGAGCCATCAGAAAAGGTAATCTCAGGTCTAAGAGAAAATGTCCATTCAGTATAGTTAGGATTAACAGTCCAAGATTGAGCTAATTCAGGAGTATGCTCGCCCAATTTATATTGAGATACTAAATTACCATTTACCGACGTAAATGCTACATGACTTATAAAATCATCGTATTCAAGAGGATCAGATAGTTGCGGTTCATTATACAGCAAGACTAAAACAGATTGATTTTCTTTATTAAAATTCATCAAAATTAGTCTGAATATAATTAAAGATAATGTCAATAAAACCAATATTTTCAAATATTGAGATCGCACGGATATGTTTTTTTGAGTATTCATTATTAATTAAAATTACATTAATCAGAAATAGCCTTATCCATTCTTAGTATTATGTCCGCCGCCGCCACCGCCATTAGAAGCAATCATACGTTCAGCCTCGGTAGCATGCTTAGTGATATCATTGTCTATTTTATCGGAAAACTTGTGAAGTCCTACAACTGACAAAAGTATTGCAAAGGTAGCTAAAATTAAATTTTTCATTCGATACTCCTAACTGGGCGTGAACAACATTTAAAATAAGTAGATTGACGCAAATGATACAATGCATTATTGTGGTTGTCAATGGAGCATTTAATTAAGTTTTCTTTCGCCAATAAAGATAATCGCTTATACGCATTCGTAGCTGCTCTAGTGTTTACAGTTTTGACACTTTTAAGCGTGTGTTCATTTATTTTTTATTTACATGATTACAGTCGATCCTTTGCTGAGGTTTTTAAACTGCAAAATTTAAACTTGATTGAAAATGGCAGCACTTTAGAACTAGGACCACGCTTAGAAAATACTAAAAAATCAGGTGTAGTAAAGTGTATTCAAGCTATATCTGGATCGCATACTTTTTATCAGATGGGTGGATTACCATGTAAACCTAAACTTTTTAGTAGAATTATAACTATAAAAGCCAATGGAAATGAAAATTTTAAAATTATTTTTGAAATATCTCTTCCTTTTAAAGTTCAAATTGCTTTCTTTATGTTTTTATTTTTCAATATATGTATATTTATAGCCATATATTTTTGGTTGATTTCTTATAATAAAATAAAACTCAAATCACAGCAACAATTGTCTTTATTAGCACAACAAGTAGCGCACGACATTCGTTCACCGTTATCAGCATTATCAATGATCACCTCTACTCTGAAAGATATCCCCGAAGAAAAGCGTATTATCATCCGTTACGCAACTCAAAGAATTAATGATATTGCGAATGATTTACTTTCTAAAGGCAAATCTACTCAAGAGTCACCAGAAAAAGCTTTTTTTCATATTCAACCAGAAAGACAAACAATAAAGTTAACTGTTCAGTTCTTACCAGCTCTAGTAGATCTCCTTGTATCGGAAAAGCGTATGCAACACATGAAAAGATCAGATCTTGAAATAAGTTCAGATCTTGACGAAGGCTTTGGAGCCTTTGCTTTAGTAGATGGTCGAGAGCTTAAACGAGTGTTAAGTAATTTAATTAATAATTCTGTAGAGGCTTTTACAAGCACATCTGATAAAAATAAAATTGTAGTAAAAGTAAAAACGTTAAATTCTAAACAAGTTGTAATCTCCATTCAAGACAATGGTAAAGGTATCCCAGAGCATCTTTTATCTAAACTTGGTAAAGAACAACTCAGTTACGGTAAAGAAGGCTCAAAAGATAGTGGTAGTGGATTAGGATTATATCACGCTAAAAAAACAATAGAAGCTCTACAAGGCGAATTCAAAATAGAATCTATAATAAACCAAGGAACAACGATAAGTTTAACTTTTCTTTTAAGCGAAACTCCATCATGGTTTGCTACAAAAATTAATTTAACAGGTAAAACAATATTTATCTCTCTAGATGATGATATCAGTATACATCAACTCTGGGCGGACAGATTAAAGAGCTTAGGGTTAAGCGATAAAATTCAGCATATAAAGTTTCAATCACATGAAGATTTTACGAATTACATCAATCAAAATGTAGATAAGCTTAAAGAAATGTTAATAGTTTCGGATTATGAGTTATTAAACCAAGGTAAGACAGGGTTGGATGTCATAGAGGATTTAGTACTAGAAAAATATTCAATCCTTGTAACAAATCGTTATGAAGAAAATCAAATCCAAGAAAGAGTAAGGGAGATTAATTTAAAGATATTACCTAAGACTTTGTCAGGGGTTATACCGTTTATAATTGATAACCACTTACATCAAGCAACTTCAGACTTAATAAGCCATGTTAAATGTTACAACTGGATTTTATTAGATGATGACGAGCTAGTCCACATGACATGGAAACTCACAGCTCAAAATACAGGTAAATCATTTATAGGTTTTAAAACTCTCGAAGAGTTTAATACCAAAAAGGATCAATTAGATAAAAAAAGCTATGTTTACGTAGATTCAAACTTAAGCAACGGCATTAAAGGTGAAGATGTAGCTTTAGCCCTACATAACGAAGGCTTTACAAATCTCTACATATCTACAGGATTCGAATCTGATCAGTTCTCGCATTTAAATTTTTTAAAAGGTGTTATAGGTAAAGATCCGCCTCTTTAATAAAAGGCTAAAGAGTAACCTATACACACAGTGTGAGTTAGTCTTCAGGATTAATAACTTTAATGGTAGCTACCCTATCTTTTTTAGTTTTTTTGATCTTAAACTTTCCACCTTTTTTGAGAGTGTGTTTTTGATCTTCAAAAACATAATCCGGCGTCTCTGCGTTGCCCTCGGTGGCCGCGTATCTTCTGGATTCTTTTGTTTTTGATTTTGCAGATTTAGATTTTTTGAATTTTTTTATTTTTATTTCTACTGCCCCTTGTTCAACCGTTACGTCTTCATCAATATTATCGCTATTTAGCAGAGCAATTTCGTTATTCAAATCTACACTGTATCTTGTACCTAATGGTCTAATCGCGAGGTTATCAGTCTCCAACTGTATCTCGTTGTTCATTACGGTCTCGCACCCTTCAGGTAATTTTTGGTGTTTATTTTCGACAGTTGCTTTACCAGAGACTAATTTCATCTTAACGCTACAAAGCTCATTCTTTTTATTTCTTTTTACATCGCTTATGCTAATTTCAGAGTTTCCGTGTATAGTCACAACTAAACCACTGGCAAAAGTGATAGTTCTTTTTTTGTTGGCCATTTCTCTAATAAGAGATTTTCTTTCTGGGTTGGCTTGGCTCACCTCGTTTACGACATTTGTCACCGTTGCCAAGTTAGATTTATTCACCACTGTGGATCTACTATCTGCTTTACTGCAATTATCAGCAGCAAAAGTAAATTGATTAACAGCCAAAAATAGCACGGAAAATATTAAATATACTCTAATTATTTTGTTTTTTTTCATTTTTAAAATTCCAACTTCAAACCAACGCCCATAGCAGAGCTTGATAAATTTACTTGTTCATCACTGTCTTCTGAATCTGCATAAGCTGCATACTGCGTGTAAAACACATCTATAAATGTGTTTTCTAATCCAGAAGATCTTAAGCCATCCACCGATGTCATGGGATCAATAAACTTCTCTATCCAGTTTAATTGAAACAAAAGCCCTACTTTGTAATGAAAGTTTGGCTTACTCTTAAGGGTTTCTTCGTATAGATCAGAACCACTGTAACTTGATTCTGTCCAGTCTATTTGATGAACACCTGCCTGTGCGTACGGCGCAACCCAAGGCTCACTCATTAAATTATCTAGAGTTAAATTTATGCCTGCTTTCATTATAGAAGCTTCGATGCCTTCTAAGTTTTGCGCTTCGTTTGAAAAATTACCTTTGGCGTATCCTATAACACCGGCTATAGACCCTAAAATAAAATTATATTTTAAACCTAGTTCCGCACCAACTAAGCCCAACTCTTGTCCATCAGATATCTGCTTAAAGGGTTTATTTTGTATAGCTGATGCATGTTCCTCAGGGTAAAATTTTTCATAATTCAAAGAAAACAGTAATCCAAAATTTGAACGACGCTCCTTATACGGAGCTGTTAAATCTTGTCTGCTTTCTACGATAATTTCATCTGCCGCTGGTGGATTTGAATAGTCTTGCGCATGAACCTCTATAGTAAATAAAAAGCTCAATAACAGAGAAAAAACTATCTTTAAAGCGTTTACAGTCATGCTTTATAGTTTACCCTGATTTTTTAAACATGGGATTTATTTATCAATGAATGAAAAAATTAGACTAAAAAAAAGACCTAAGTATTAGGACTTAGGTCTTTAAATAAATTTTATGTCTGTAGCATTTAAGTAAATCTAATTTACAATTTCTACTAAAGTCTTAGTTAAGTAATTGCACTTTAGCTCGTGCTTTTTCAGCCTCTACCAATGTTGCTTCAAACTCCTCATCAGTTAAAACTTCTTTCGCTAATTTAGTTTCTGTATTTTTAACTTCTGATTTTGCAGCTTCTTCCGTAGTTTCTTCTTTTAACGTAATTGACTCTGTTAAAATATTAACACCTTCAGGACTAACTTCACAGTATCCAGAGCTTATGACAGCTTTGAATACTGTA
>JBKBTW010000101.1:0-9368 GCA_046291245.1 Pseudobdellovibrio sp.
TCGGATATATCAGTAAATATTTTTTGTAAATCTTCTGCTATGTTAGGCTTAAGGGGGTATTTTAATACACCTTCAATAAGATGTTCTTTAGCATAATTGAGTTCCCATAAAAACTTAGCAGTATCGAACATGATTTGTTTAGCGACAGTAGGTTTATCTAACTGAGTCGCAGTTGTATGGATTTTTATAATTTCGTCTAAAGATTTTTGATAAAAATCCCAAGAAAGTTCCTGATTAGTGGATTCCCAGAATTTTCTTTCCAGCGTGAGATCGCCTAAATCTTCTAAAAGAATTAGACCTAAATCAGAGCCAATTTTTTTGACGTCAGGAACATTTACACCGCTTTGTGAGAAATGATTAAGCACACTTAGAAAAGGGTAAGTCTTTTCATCAAAAGGCTCCCACGACATAAGAACGTAGGTCGTCTCTTCAAAAATGATGCGATAATATTTTCTAGCTGAGGCATCACCAGCAAGTTGATATATTTTAAAAAAATCGCTTTTAAAA
This sequence comes from Pseudobdellovibrio sp., assembly GCA_046291245.1. Lineage (GTDB taxonomy): Bacteria > Bdellovibrionota > Bdellovibrionia > Bdellovibrionales > Bdellovibrionaceae > Pseudobdellovibrio. The sequence continues at coordinate 508 of JBKBTW010000101.1, forward strand.
TAATCTTTAAGAAATGTATTAATTTGTGAACTTAGTTTTGCATCTTCTGTTATTGAATTAACCATTCCTTAATGCTGTCATGATCTCTCGATTTGATCAACACAGAAAAAAAGTAATTCTAAAACGTCAGAGTTAGTTTGCTGAGATATAGGTATGCGGTCTATATCAAATAAAATAGCATTCAGGTCATTTTTAAGTGACTGCGATATATTCAAACTATTAATTTCTTGAGAACTCATAAAGCTTCCAAAAATAAACACAAGATCAGAGTCTTCGAGTTGAACGGCCTCATTGAGTAAAATCAGCTCGGCAACAGATAAAGTATGCAAATCCTGCACATAAAATGTGGTCTTGCTAAAACCTTTGAAGTCTTCCAATGTCTTTAATTGGTTTGAAATCTCACTGAAATTGATAAAAATGTCTTGTTCCGCCAACTCATGAATTTTAAGAGCGACTTTACGACGCTTTAATTCAGAAGAAGAACGTAAGTGTATTACTGTAGAAACTAACTTGATAATTTTTTCTTCTTTACAGCTAAACAGAGTGAGAACGTTATCTGAACGGTCAGATTTGATTTCGGCTAACTTAGTGTTTTCTTCAACAAGCTGTAAGTGTTTATGATAAACATGAGGTGGAATTAAAAACTGGACTAAATCTACGATTTCATTTTTTTGCTCTGAGTTAAGAACAGAGCCACGATTCACTATAACTTGTCCTAAATTAAGGGAGCGCATCTTTAACGGAATAATAAGATCATCATTCTTAGTGTAAAAAGAAGATGTATTTTCAGATAAATGAATCGATTTAAAATCAATATTTTTTCCATACTTGTCTTGAATAAAAGATTTGGCCTTTTCCCAAATAGAATTTTCAACTACGTCCTTAATCATTTTCCCACCCATTTTAAAGTTCCGCATCTGTACGGAACTACCCTCAATTTAGAATATTCATCAATATTCTTTCGACGCTCTTAACGTCACCCAATTAGAAACTTATACAAAAGTTATGCCGAAAATTGGCGTTTTTGAGATGAAATTTAGAATGGTCAATAATTTTATGTAAGTACTTGGAATATAAGGAAAATTAAAGTGGTATAAAAAATATATGTGAAATGAGTTTACAAAATAAAACCCCCAACTATTTATTAAGTTGGGGGTTTTATTGAAATATTTTTAAAACTGTCGATTAGTTATCTTAGCTAGTACGAGCTATTTTACGTTTATCTAAACCGTATTTTTCAACTTTCATGATTAAACCAGCACGGCTAATTCCTAATTCTTTAGCAAGTTTGGATTTATTCCAACCAGTGCGACGTAAGCCTTCTTTGATCATTTCACGCTCTAAGTCTTCTAAGGCATCTTTTAACTTACCTTGGAGTCTTGAGCCCTGAACTTTTGATTTTTCTCCGACTTCTAAAATTTTAGGAGATAAAATTTCATGTCCGACTTTAGCTTCATCGCCAGCAAGTACGCATAATCTTTCAATTTCATTTTGAAGTTCCCGCACGTTACCTGGCCATGCGTAGTCATAAAGTTTTTCAATAGCACGGCCCATAAGTTGCTTTTTAGGTTTTGCAGAAGACTCCGCAACTTTGTTTAAGAAAAAATCTACTAATACTGGAATATCTTCTTTTCTTTCGCGTAAAGGCGGAACGCGGATGTTGATAACATTTAAACGATAGTATAAATCTTCACGGAAAGTTCCTTGTTCGACCATTTCTCTTAAATTTCTATTTGTTGCAGCGATGATGCGCACATCAACTTTCTTCATTTCTGTAGAACCTACAGGTGTAAATGTACCCTCTTGAAGTACACGAAGTAATTTAACCTGCATTTGTGGTGATGTGTCACCGATCTCATCTAAGAAAAAAGTTCCTTTATCTGCAATTTCAAAAAGACCTTTTTTGTCTTTTAAAGCACCTGTAAATGAACCTTTAACGTGACCGAATAACTCAGATTCTAATAAATTATCATTAAAAGCCGAACAGTTTTGGATAACGAAATTATTATCTTTTCTGTTAGAGTTGTAGTGAATTGATTTTGCAATTAACTCTTTACCTGTACCGTTTTCACCTTGAATCATTACTGTTGAATCAGCAAATTTGATTTTATCAAGTAAAGCATATAGAGACTGCATCGGTTTAGATTTGCCGATCATGTTATCGTATTTAAAACGATTTCCTAGTTCTGAGTTAAGCTGACTGATTTTCGATTCACGGCTTGCGATTTCTACATGCAAAGTCACAATTTCTTGTGCTACGAGCTCAACAAGTTCAGTGAAGTGTAATCTATTGTTTTCATCAAGATATTGGAATTTACTTAAAGATTTTTCGATTAATTCAGTAGAGCATCCGTACACCGCTAAACGCTCTTTAATCTCTGCAATTCTATGGGCGGTATTTTCTTCTTTAAAAAAACCCATTGCAACTACAGTTCCTACAAAATCATTTTCTATAATGATTGGAAACACACACACATCAAAGCCAGCGGCATCCCATTTTTTAAATGCATAACGATTTTGTGATTGCTTTAAATCAGTAATAGATGTTTGCACTAAATCAGCAAGACTGGCTAAAGTAACTTCTTTATGAAGTAAAAAATTTACCGCTGGATTGGCAAAACTTAATTTTCCATCTAAACCTTTGATTTGACCACGCTCATCAGTAAACACTGTATCTACATTCCACCACGCTTGGAGAACATGTTTTAATTTTTTAATTACGTGAATATGTTCAAAGTCATTCCAATTAATCATCATACACCTCATGTAGTATTTAATTTTATGTACAATGTTTTATCGTCAAGTTGCTAGACAGACTTAAGAACGATAATAAAAAATGTTAATTATTTATACGGATTCTCATTATGATAAAGTCAAAAGTCTTGGAACTCACTTATAATTGAGGTGACAAAAGTAAAAGTTCTATTTTGAGACACAAAAATTAAATTAATGTTTATTCTGAGTGTAAAATAAACGAGCGTATTCGCCATTTTTTTCTAATAATTCTTTATGATGACCTTGTTCAATGATTTGTCCTTTTTTCATGACAAGAATAAGATCAGCATTTTGTATTGTAGAGAGTCTGTGTGCTATTACAAATGTCGTGCGACCTTGCATAAGCTCATTTAAGCCTTGTTGAACTAACTCTTCACTTACAGAATCTAAAGCGCTTGTTGCTTCATCTAGAATAAGAATAGGAGCATCTTTATATAAAGCACGAGCAATAGCTAATCGTTGTTTTTCTCCTCCAGAAAAATTACCTCCACGCTCACCTACTGGAGTGTCAAATTTTTTAGGGTTTTTATTAATAAAATCATAAGCGTGTGCAGCTTTCGCTGAAGAAATAATTTTATTATGTATTTGCTCCGAAGTTAAGTTTTGCTCTGACCCAGCCTTGATATTGGCGGCCACTGTATCAGAAAATAAAAATACTTCCTGCGAAACTAATCCTATATTTCGACGTAACTCACTTAGGCGGATATCCTTTGTATTGACTTCGCCAATTAGAATTTCGCCATACTGAGGATCGTAAAACCTTGCGAGTAAATTAGCTAAAGTTGTTTTTCCACTTCCACTTTCTCCGACAAAGGCTACGGTTTGGCCCTTTTTAACAGTTAAGTTAAAGTTTTGAATAAGCGGGTGTTCTGAGTTGTAACTAAAATCTATATTTTTATATTCTATGGAACTCCAATTTTTAGGAAATGGTAAGTTAAGTTTAGATTCAGGAACCTCACTGTCTTCGTTAAGCATAGTTTCAATTCTGTGAGCGGAAACTCGACTTTCCTGGAGGCGCACAATTGCTTCTTGAAATTTTTTAATAGGTTCATTAGCCTGCATAATCGTCGTTAAGTAAGCCATTAAAATACCATAACTAGATTGGCCAGCTGCTATACGAGATGAAAAATAATAAAAAATGGTAATCAGAATCATCGTTGCTACGAACTCATTAATAGGTCCAATAAGTTCTACGCGGCTATGAACTTTTCTACGCATTTCGATGAATTCATCACCTTCTTGAGTCAATTTTTTAGTGAAGAATTTTTCAAGATTAAAAGCTTGAATTGTTCTTACTCCATCAAGGGACTCCTTTATGGTTGATGTAATTTTTTCTAATTGCTCAACGCCAAATATTGAATAGCGCTTAATCGTGCGTGAGAACTGGCGTAATAAATATAAAATCACGGGTGTGACGAGTAATATGGACAATGCCAGTCTTGCATCAAAATAAAATAAATTAAACAAGACAGCCACAAACATTAGTGGCGCTGTAAAAATATCAGCAAATAACCGCATTCCATCTTGAACAATTCTCACATCATTGAAAGTACGACTAATTAACCCACCAGAGCCCGCAGCATAACTGTTATGAAATTTTAAATTAAGGCGTAAAAATTTTTGCTGTAAATCTTGTCGAATGTCTTGAGAAACTTTCTCTGTAATCATATTCATTAGGAAAATATGAAAATACCTAGAAATGGCAATAGTAAAGGCTAACGCTATACCTAAGCTCATAAGGGTAGGTAAATTATCTGGCACTGTGGCCGAGTCCATAAGATCTTTTACGTAGTGAGCAATGAGCGCTTTTGAGGCTGCATAGAACACTCCAGAAATAGCAACGATGATAAGAGTTTTCTTATATTGCGCGACCTTGCTCCATACATATTTCACTTCTGAAGGTAGATTCATTTTTTATCCTAAGTAATTTTTCAGGTACTGACCTGTTAAGCTATTTTTTGTTTTAATAATATCTTCTGGAGATCCAGCCGCCACAACCTGTCCGCCTTTATCACCAGCATCGGGGCCCATATCAATCACGTAATCAGCATTACGGATAACGTCTAAATTGTGCTCAACAACTATTACAGAGCCACCAGCTTCTATAAGCTTATGTAAAACCTTCATAAGAAGATCAATTTCTTTAAAGTGTAAACCTGTCGTGGGTTCATCTAGAATGTACAATGTTGATTTTTGTGAGACCTGAGATAGCTCTTTAGCTATTTTTAAACGCTGAGATTCTCCGCCACTTAAAGAGTTTGCTGGCTGACCAAGTGTTAAGTAATCAAGACCGACTTCTTTAAGGACAGATAAAGGTTTGCGTATATGCGGATGAGCAACAAAAAAATTCATAGCTTCAGCTACAGTCATTGATAAAATCTCGTGAATGTTTTTTCCTTGAAATTGCACTTCAAGGATTTCTGTACGATATTTTTTACCGTCACAAACGTCGCAAGGAATAATAACGTTATCCATGAATTGCATATCAATTTCTTCAAAACCAGTACCCCTACAGGCAGGACATCTACCCCCATCAACATTTAAACTGAATGTGCCAGGTGTATAACCTCTTTGTTGTGATTCAGGTGTTGTAGACATTAAATTTCTAATGGCATCAAAAGCTTTTAAATAGGTAATAGGAGAGCTGCGTGCAGATTTACCGATAGGGGATTGGTCAACTAAAAGCACATTTTTAATTGTTTCAAATCCTGCAATAGATTTATAAGGTTGCTCAGGAATAAATTCGATTTCTAGTTTGCGAGCTAAAGCAGGGTAGAGAGTTTTAGTCACTAAAGTTGATTTGCCAGAACCACTGACTCCAGTAATAGCCACTAAACGATGTAAGGGAATAGCTACATCAATGTTTTTAAGATTGTGTCCTGTGCAGCCTTTAAGTTCTAGTTTATATTTATAATTTTCAATTTTAACAGGGCGAACTTCTCTTAAAGTCGTACTTTTTTGAGGAAGCAGATATTTTGCCGTGTTTGACTTTTCATATTTGAAAAAATGTTTTGTATCTCCGGAATAAACAACCTCTCCGCCAAGGTATCCAGAGCCAGGACCCATTTCGATGATGTTTTCAGCGCTTTTAATGACGTCATGATCATGCTCAACAATCACTAATGTATTACCTAGATCTTTAAGGTCTTTTAAAATTGAAATCAAACGATCATTGTCGCGAGGATGTAAACCAACCGTAGGCTCATCTAGTACATAAAGTGCTTGAGATAATCCCATTCCAAGTTGGTTTGCGAGAATAAGCCTTTGGTACTCTCCACCTGATAAAGTTCGTGTCTCACGATCGATTGTTAAGTAATTAACTCCGACACGCATTAAAAAATTTAAGCGTGAGCGAATTTGTTTTAAAACTTCTCCAGCAACTTCTATCTGGTGAGGTGTTAATTTTACTGTGTTAAAAAAATTATTGAGTTCTTCTATAGTTAGAGCACTAAGCTCTGTGATAGATTTTTTTTGGATATAGATATAATGCACTTCTTTTCGTAAACGTGTGCCATGACAATCAGGGCACGCATGACCTGATCTATAACGGGATATGAAAACTCTGACATGCATTTTATATTTAATCTGATCTAAGTATTCAAATAATCCCTTAACTCCAAAAAAATCTTTTGTTCCATTCCAAATAAGATCTCTTTGAGTTTTGGGCAATTCTTTCCACGGAACTTTAAGGTCTATTTTATTTTTTTTACAAAATGCAAAAAGAGCTTTTTTATCCTGTTCTGCTGAAGGCATTGTAAAAGGATTCAAAGCGCCCTCGCTGATCGACAAGTTTGGATTAGGAATGACTTTAGCCTCATCTAACTCCAAAACATTGCCAAAACCTTTACATGTTGGACAGGCACCGATAGGAGAACTGAAAGAAAATAATTTTGAACTCAGTGGTGGTGGAGTATAACCACAAATAGAGCACGCAGGTTCTTCTGAAAGTTTTAATGATTCGCCATCAGTAGTCACGACAAGAGCTTTTCTATTCGTGATGCCTTTAAGATACTTAAGACTTACATCATACGCTTGCGTTATGGAGTCAGTCAGACGCCCTTTATCATCTTTAGAAAAAGACAAACGATCAATCACTAAATAAAAAGTATCAGCAGGAATACCTTTTTTAATTTGTGTAGGCTCGCCGATATCAACGATATCTTGCAGCTCATACACTGTAGGATCAGATTTTTTTTTGCTCTTTTTTTCTTTTAATGTTGTTATTCTTAAATAGCCATCTTGTAAAAAAAGCGAGTGCAGTTTCTTGCCTTCTAAAATGCGTTGGTCTTTAGGAATTTCAACAAGGATATAGCCACGTTTTCCCTCAAAATTTTCGACCACTAAATCAGTGGCCTCTGTTGTAGAGAGCTTGGTCGCAGGTATATTGTGATCAGGGCAATAAGAGACACCTATTTTTTCAAACAATAATCTTAAGTAATCTATGAGTTCTGTCGTTGTGCCTACTGTTGATCGACTTGATTTGACTGTATTTTTTTGTTCAATGGAGATAGCTGGTGGGATATTGTTAATGCCTTCGATATCAGGCTTAGGAGCTTTGTTTAGAAATTGTCGGGCATAGTTGGACATACTTTCAATAAAGCGTCTTTGGCCTTCTGCAAAAAGAGTTTCAAATGCTAAAGAGCTTTTTCCTGATCCGGAGGGACCACAGACAACAGTCATTTGTCCCAGAGGAATCTCAACTTCGATATTTTTTAAGTTATTTTGTTTAATGCCCCAAACATGGATTGTCTTCATTCACCAATATCTCGCTTTAAGTGATCAGTTGTTTCTTCACTTCGACTTTCAGCAGCTGTTGGCTCGGTGCCTTCTATGTAAGCTTGAGTTATTGTTCTGCCGCTCGAAGAGTTTGCTAACTTACCACTTTCTGCGTCTACTTTCACGAGTTTTACATTATCAGGTATCGGAAATGACATCTGTGGTAAATTCTCATGGGCTTTTTTCATGTAATCTAACCAAATTGGAAGGGCTGACTTTCCACCGACTTCTCCACGGCCAATAGATTGCTCTTTGTCAAAACCTACCCATACACCAGTGGCAATTTGTGGGGTGTAGGCTATAAACCAACCATCTACATAGCCATTAGTTGTTCCTGTTTTTCCAGCAACCTCACGCCTTAATTGGCCAGCACGACCACCTGTACCATTAGGATCTTCTACTGTGCCGCGCAACATATATGTGATCACAGCAGCAACTTCAGGTCTGATGAGTTGTTCTGGATCGTCAAAGAAAAATGGAGATGTTTCATTTTCCTTGTTTGAGTTCACAAATTTTTTGCGCATCTCTTCAAACTTTTCTTCAATAGGTTTTAACTCTTCTTGGAAACGTGCATCTAAAGATAAATTTTCTAAAACAACTTTGCCTTGAAGATTAGTTACTTTTCTCACGATAATAGGACGTGTTCTCTTTCCTAAACGTCCGAACTCAGAAAATGCTTTGGTCATTTCGTAGAGGGTAACTGAACTTGATCCTAATACAAGCGTGTAATCAGGATTAAGTTTAGATGTAATACCTAATCTCTGCGAGAATTGGGTCGCGTAATCAACACCAATATCCTCAACAATTTTCACACTTGGAATATTTAGAGATTTAACTAAAGCATTACGCATTGTGATTTCGCCACTAAATTCACGACCGTGATTAGAAGGCTTCCAGATTTTTTCATCACCTTGGCCTTCTTCTCCAGATTGCTTGTAAACAAGAGGAGCGTCGATAATTTTAGTTGAGGCTGTGTAACCTTTTTCTAAAGCGGCTGCGTAAACGATAGCTTTGAATGAAGACCCAGTTTGGCGAGCGGCTTGAAGGGCGCGATTGTACTCGTTACGTGCAAAACTATAGCCACCCACCATAGCGAGTACTTCTTGTGTTTGTTGGTCAATCGATAGAAGTGATCCTTCTACTTGTGGCTCTTGATCTAGCTCTAAGAGTAAATGTTTGCTAATTTCTATTTTAGGAATATTTTTTTCACGCTTTTTAGGCCACTGAAATTTTTCTTCCACGATTTTAGCTAAAACAACATCGCCCTTTTTTAAAGCTTGCGAAGGTTTTTTTATTTGATTTCCATCTGA
>JBKBTW010000102.1:0-9294 GCA_046291245.1 Pseudobdellovibrio sp.
TAGAATCAAAATCTAATGCCTTACCAACTTGGCGTTACCCCAACAGATATAGAAACGTAAAAAATAAATTAATGAATTTTATAGCGTTCGGCAAGCAGAAAAGTAGTTAAAATAACAGGCACTCACCTTTAGCTCTCTCTTTTTGAAAAAATAAAGCCCAAACTTAGAACTAAGTTTGGGCTTGTGGCCTTCTATAAGAGCACTAGAAAGATTTTGAGCAGGGCTTTCTATGCTTTTTTTCATTGTTGTCGATCTAGATGCTTTATTTGTAAACAATTTAAATAACTAAAACTCCCCCTATTGCAGTTTTACTTCAGGAAATGAGTAAGATTATCTCTTAGTCATCACCTTGATAAGTCTGCGGAGCTTTTTGTCTTTTTAAATTTGTTAACGTCTCCCCCATAGAATGCAATTCCTTTTCATAAGCTTCAAAAACTAAATTCTCAATGTTTTCCCGAGTTTCTTGATTCAAAGGATGAGCTATATCTCTAAACTGTCCATCCTTACGCTTTTTACTCGGCATAGCTACAAACAACCCCCCAGGACCTTGAATAACTTTTAAATCTCGTACTACAAAACAATTTTCAATCGTTATAGTTACGTAAGCTTTAAGCCTATCTTCGTTCACTGGAAAGATTTTTACTTCGGTGATTTTCATGTTGTCATCCTCGCTTCTTGTGTCATGTTGCATACACTTAAGTCTAGTATCGGGACGATAGTCTTAAGACTTTAAAAAAAATAACACGTAACGCTATTTTTTTATTCCTGCCTCAGACTGAAACAATTTGTATCAACAAAGCAGATGAAACTCATATACACGCGATCGCTTAAATTGGTCCGTGCAAAACACTCAAATCAAACTCTTGATCTAAGTTAATCTGTCGACAAAACTCTTCATCATGACTTATTACAAGCAAGGCTCCTTTATAATCACGAATAGATTTTTCTAAAAGCTCTAAACTGTATAAATCAAGATTGTTCGTTGGCTCATCTAATATAATGAGTTCTGGAGGCTGTTTTTTTAAAATCATTAAAGCCAAAGACAGTTTAAGTTTTTCACCACCACTTAGTACGGACGCACTTTTAAAAACCTCATCCCCCGTAAAACCATAAAAAGCGAGTTCATTTCTGATTTCTTGTTCTGACAGCTCTGTATACATTTGCAAATTACCTAAAACACTTAAATCAGGTTTTAAATTTGAATAGTTTTGGTCAAGATAAGAAATAGCAGTTGTATTCACATGATATTTCCCTTTGCCGTACCCCCTTAAGCTCTCTCCTCGGATTATTTTAGACAAGGTGCTCTTGCCTGAACCATTAGGACCTTTTAATCTCATCCGATCTTGAGATTTGATTTTAAATGAGACGTCTTTACCCCAAAGCCAATCACTTGTTGCTAATGAACTCTGGTAGCTCCAATTAAAATTTTCAAAATCTATCAAAACTTTATGAGCGTGAGTTTCCACCTCTGGAAACCGCAATCTAAAAAATGGGTCTATTTTAAGTTCTTCAACTAGAATCGCAACTGTATCCTGAGCTCTTACAAGCCTTTCTCTTTCTTTTCTTATAATTTTTCCTAAAGTTTGTTCAGCTTTTACTTTAAGTCCATAAACCATCTTGGAATCAATCCCCTCACGAGCCCCTTTTTTTCGACCAGAATGCGTGCGTGCAACCTGTTGATGAATTTTTTTGTGCTGTTCTTTTTCTATCTTTTGAGCACGTCTATGCTGAAACTTAGTTTTTTCAAGCTTAATTTCCCTTTCTTTAAGACTGATTTCTTTATAAAAATCATAAGGTCCTCCGTACAAGCTTAACCCTTGTTTCGTGAGTTCAACTGTATTATCCATTTCATTGAGCAACTCTCGATCATGGCTTATCAGCAATAAACCTCCTTTGTAGTTTTGAATAAAGCTTTTAACTGCATCTTTTGCTGGGCGATCCAAATTATTGCTGGGTTCATCCAAAATCAAAAAACTATGCGACTCACTCAGTAAGCGAGCCAATCTCACTCGAACCCACTCTCCACCACTCAGAACATTTAACTTCTGGTTAAGACTTACTCCATCTAATATTTTTTGTATCTGTTCATAGGGGGCATTTGATTTCTCCCAAATATTCATTAAATAAACAGAAGTTTCAATATCTAGATCTTGTGCCTCATACTGTTGTAAATATCCGACATTCCCAGTAATTGAAATATTACCCTTATCCGGTAGAACCTCGCCAGCAATGAGCTTGGCTAAGGTTGATTTTCCAATCCCATTTAACCCCACCAAACCGTACTTTAAAGCATTAAAGGTAAAAGTTAGATCCTTTAAAAGAACTTCATGAGCATAGCTCAAACTTACCGATGATAAATTTATCATAGTGATTCCTTAAATTTTTATAAAATTAAAATAGATTCAGACACCTTCAAAAATTGAAAGTACACCAAGAATATATATCTGCGATTAAATAATTAACTATCTCATATAGAGCTCAAAGTTAGACCTTTAAGCTCTTCTATTAAAACATAGATCTAAATTACAAACAATATTTAAATAAATCGTCTCAAAATAAAACAAAGATTTAATATTTTTCTTATCATAATCACCCATGAACTCACCGATATGTTTTCATATGAAAACAAAACAGAAACTCTTATCCAGATCGATTTTAATTTTTTCAGCTATTATCTCATTAAGCTGTGCCCACACAAACAAGCGCGATATTGCCAGCACTAAAAATGAAATCATTCCTAATACTTGGACTCCACCTAATTGGTTATCATATGAAGCTATTGGCTATGATGTTAATACCTTTGCCGTGCCCGAAGGTCTAAAAAAAGATGTGGATTTCTGGATTAAAATTTACACGCAATACACCACTAAACAAGGTGTATTTCATATAGCTGGTGATACACAGAAAACTCTCGGAGATTTCGATTTAACGCAAGTTTACGCAAATCAAAAATGGTCCGCAGTCCGCAAAGAGCTTGAATCTGAACTCTTAATAAAACGTCATAAAAGAATTTTAGCAAAACGTCATAAAATACCAATTGAAAAAATTCGTATTCAAATGGGACTAAAAGATCGTATGGAAGAGGCTATCAAAGTGTCAGGTATGTATTTACCTATGATGGAAAAAATATTTGAAGCCGAAAAAATCCCTAAAGAGCTTACACGTGTTGTTTTTGTAGAAAGCTCCTTTAATATTGAAGCTCAATCAAAAGTTGGAGCTAGTGGGCTATGGCAAATTATGCCAAACATAGGCAAAAGCTATAAATACATTTCAGATGAACAAGATCTGAGGAACCATCCTCTTTACGCAACTAAAGTGGCAGCTAAAATATTTAAACAAAACTATCAAATTCTAAAATCATGGCCTTTAGCTGTTACAGGATACAACCATGGTGTAGGCAGCATGGGTAAAATCGTAAAAAAATACAAATCAAACGATATCGCTTATTTAATCAATAACGTAAACTCTAACAAAAGTTTTGGATTTGCCTCAAGAAACTTTTATGCCACCTACTTAGCGGCACTTTATGTAGAATCACACGCTAATCTCTATTTTCCAGAGCCTATTTACAAACACCCGCCTCTAAATGTTAAATATCTAAAACTGACTAAGAAATTCTCTTATGATGATCTTTTAGCTTTATTCAATAACGATGAGAAGCTCCTTAGGCTTTATAATCCACACATCAAAAAACAGTATCTTAAAAAAGGAAAAACTCTGCCTGCTGGCGTAATTGCGAATATCCCTCCAGAAAAGAAAACGCGTCTTGCTGAGTCAGGATCTGAAGAACCAGACATTTAACAGCTGTAACGCTGCTCGCAATTTTTCAATAAATTTTTGTAAGAATGTTTTAAACTCTAAAAACATTCTTACAAAAAATGACTTTTCCACTATTATTTTTTTTCTTCTGACTCAGGTTTAGATGCTTGTTCATGTTTGAATTTAGGATTTGGTTTTTGATGCTTTCTGCCTTCAACAACTAACTTTGCAACTTTATCTGAAGGTTTAACATGAGTTTCTGTTAACATATATACTTTGTAAATATACTAATATACATATCTTAATTTGATGTCACTTTATAATACGCCAGGACCAACTTATATCTACAACAACTTCTTATTATATTTATTTATTCAACGCAGTAGCTTTAAGGCCTATATTCACGTTCTTTTGTGTATTACCTAATTTTAAAACTGCGTTTTGAAAACTAACGTTAAGACCTTGATCTTTAATTGTAGCCATCATCATTAAGCAACTTTTAGATTCGGGAATAGTCATTTTCTCTAAAGCCGTTATTTTCAAACTCATTTTACTTATGTCTGAGTACATTCCCTTTAAATCTTTAATAACTGTCGCATTACATTGCTCTTTAAATTTTGATCCAGGTATATCAATCACCACATCACTTGCTTGCTCCAGAAAAAAGATTCCTTTTTCAGATGTCATGATTTTTGGTTTAGAAAAATCAATCGTATAAGTGATCTGAATTGTGCCACCAGTTTTTTTAATGTTATGCTTTATATCTGAAACTTTTGTAACCAACACAATAGACGCAGCCCTCCCTAAATCACTTATAACTGGAGCACTGACTTTAGGGCTCAAAATAACTGAAGACGAAACAGAAGTTGTTTGAGAACTTGAATTTTCATTTATAAGTGTTGTTTCGACCGTATCGATGTCCTCATCTTTAGCTGTCTCTGTGAAGCTTTTCGACCGAGATTCAGTGCATTGGCTTTGATACTCCTTGAGCCTAGCAGTCTTAGCGCAACTATTATTTATAGCCTCACTTTTTAAACTCTCACAATAAGTGAGCTTATCAGAAAACACTTTAAATCCAGTTGTACACTCTATACCATCTACATTTTCTTTGTATTCATATGTTAGTTTTTTAGGACCACGAATTGAGCCATTGTCCTTAGCATTACAACCCACCAAAACCAATAAACCCGAAAATAGTAAAAATGATTTTTTTAGAGTCATTAACTTTGCCATACAAGCCTCCAACGTGCTGTACAAAAGATATACAATTAATAGAAATTGTGACTATTTTCGACATTTTTTGAAATAAAAACGCGTATAATCACATTGTCATTCTACAATCTAGCTCTAGCAGGATGTATACCGATAATAAGCTCACTTTAAATAGGATAACTTACTTGTCAAAAAGCTTATTTACCTGTAAAAAAACTCATGAATAAATTAAGAGATTTTTTTGATAAAATTATAAAACATGACCTCTTTAACTTATCAGCATCCTTAGCTTTTTATACACTTTTATCTTTAGCACCGCTCGTTGTAATTGTGTTAACTTTACTGTCCAGCCTTAGTTCATCTTCACAAAACGAACTCATAGAGTTCACTCAAACTTTAGTAGGCCATCAAGCCTCAGGTGTCTTAAAAAATATTATCGAGCATGGAGAGGCTTCTCCTGATTTAACAAAAATATCTGGTTGGATTGCCCTGGGTGTTCTGTTATTTTCGTCTAGTATTGTTTTTTCACATTTACGCTATGCTTTTGATCTCATTCTCAACCAAGGACATCCATCACAAACTGAAACTCAAGAGGAAACATTTTTACAAAGCATTAAGCATTTTATAACTGATAAAATTCTAAATATTTGTTTAGTTATCTTATTTGTATTTATCGTTGCCGCTACTCTTGTATTTTCATCATTACTCGATTTTATTCTTAGCACGATTAATACATCTGTCTTATCTTACTTCAGCACTCTTATTCAATTTACATTTATAAGTGTCCTGCTGACTTTTATATATTACCTTATCCCTAAAACTAAAATCTCTTTTATATTTAGTTTTTTATCAGCCGCTCTCACAACTATTTTATTTTTACTTGGTAAGTGGGCCATATCGCTATATCTATCTAAAAATATTCTAGGTAATGCTTATGGCGCCGCTGGGTCACTTGTGATGGTTTTGATTTGGCTTTATTACAGCTCCATAGTCTTATTTTTTGGAGCCGAAATTATTTCATTTTTTTCACTGAATAAAAAAAACTTTATCTCATATGAAGAGTATAAAAAAAGACTTTTTAGATTTCAAAAAATAATTTTATCTGCACTACTCATAATTACGGTTCTAAGAGTCACTGTTCCATATTACGTCAAATATCGGATAAATAACTACCTAGCTCACAACCTTGGCGAGTATACAGGATCAATAGATGATTTTGATTTATCTATTTTAACAGGTGCCTATAGTTTTGACGGCTTCAAATTACTTAAAAAGCAATCTAAAAATAAACCTTTTATTTCTATTGATAAAATAGCCTTGAGTGTTTCATGGAGAGCTTTACTCTATGGAAAATTCCAAGGCAAACTTTCCCTAGAAAAGCCTGTTATTTATATCGTTTTAGATAAAAACCCTAAAAATAGACAAACAGGAGCAGACTCGAAAAATAATTGGCAAGATGTTTATACAAATTTAATTCCTATAAAATTAGAAACACTGGATGTTACTCACGGTGAATTTTACCTTAATGACTTCGACTTAAAAGAAGTGCCTATGCAAATATTTTTCAACAATGTTGAGTTATCGGCTAAAAACATAAACAACAGCAGAAGTCAAAAAATCATTTTACCTACTCCATTTAAGTTATCTGCTGAGCTTCAAGATCAATCCGTGCTCCACGCTAATGGCGCTCTTAATATTCTAAGAAAAACACCAGCATTTGATTTAAATTTAACTTTAGCCGATGTTGAACTCACACAATTCAACGGATTCTTTTTAAAATACTTTCCATTTACTTTAACAACGGGGAAACTCAATTTAGCCGTAGAGCTTGCAAGCTTAGACCGTAAAATTAATGGTTATATTAAACCATCTTTAAAAAACGTTGATGTTATTTCTAAAGAGGAAAAATTTAAAACTTTAAAGCGCGCTGGATATGAAGCTCTCATGGCGACACTTAATTTATTCTTTAGAAACGGAAAAAATTTGACGGTAACTACGAAAATTCCTCTTTATGGAACAATAGATAATATTGAATTCGATAAAAGCGAGGCTTTTTGGAAAGGTTTAAAAAACGCTTTCGGAAAACCACTCAATCAAGACCTTGAGAATTCTGTCAATATAGAGACACTTTCCAAATAAGCTCTATTTGAGAGAGTCTATCGTCCAACTTAATTTACTTGTAAGGATTGGCTGTATTTTATAAATCTGACAATTCTCTATATGTTGATCTGGTAAATTTAAGAGTTTAAGTAAAGCCCTTCCAACAGCTCCATGTGCTGATATGAGAGGAGTTTTTGCTTCATTTAGACAAAATTCTACAGCTCCTCCTACTCGTTGGTAAAAATCAAATATGGACTCTCCTCCAGGAGGGTGGCCCCATTTTTCTATTGGAGTTTTCAGGATGGATTTGTCCCAAGGTTTTCCTTCAAGCTCACCGACCTTCCATTCACGTAAATTTTCTATAATCTCGACCGGCTTTAGTGTTTTAGAGTTAAGTAAGTCCGTCGTTTGTTTTGAACGTATCATTGGACTACAAAATATTTTATCGATTTCATGTTCTAGACTCAGCACCAACAAGGATGCTTTTTGAGCCTGTGCAATACCTATCTCATTGAGTGAAATATCCCAACCGCCACCAGACCATAGTTCATCTCTATTAGCATCCGTAAAACCATGGCGAACAAAATAAAATGACTTGTCTGGAATATTAAATTTCATAAACCTCACCTAACACTAAGTTGTTGATTATAATATAATTTTATTAAAGATTTGAGTACTCTAATATAACAAATCTCTTCCTTTTCATCTTCATGAAGTTACAATTTGTTGCGCTTTAAAATTAGACTCCACCTTGACTTGACAGTACATTAAAAGCTGCTAGAATGGCGCGTGTGGACCGTTTCTTGAAGTTTTGCATAATGCTTTTGTTTCTAATAAGTTTCAATATTGAAACAGCGTCTACTCTTATGCACACTTGTTTTGAGACAATTTCAACTTCATTAACACAACATCTAGATTTAAGATCAACTCATACAAATCAAAATATAGGCCAGCCAATTATTAAAAAAAATACTCACTTTCATACGTCTCACACTGAAGCAACTGACCATACTCACTCACAGGAGTGCCAAGGGCAAAGTCATTGTTGTCATTTAAATACGAGTATAGTTTATAAAAATTATGATAATAATTTATTTTTAAATCATTTGCTTAATCAAAATTATGCTGATTTAAAAAGTGATATCTTACAAGATTTATACCTAGAAGGTCCCTTCCAACCTCCTCGACGTTCATAAATAGAAATGCCACAGCTGTTTTTTTCAGCTCATTGTGTTCTTATTTTAAAAACTTATTTTAAATTTTATTAGAAGTCATACTAAGGAGGCTTCCTTGCTTAACGCAATTATCCGTTATGCGCTTAACAACAGATTGCTTGTTATAGCCATTACATTATTCATTATTATCTATGGGGCAATCACAGTTAGAAATCTGCCTATAGATGTTTTTCCTGATATTACAAAGCCGACAGTTACAATCATGACTGAAGCTGAGGGTTTAGCTCCAGAAGAAGTTGAAACGCGAGTCACTTTTCCAATTGAATCTTATTTAAACGGCTTACCTGGTCTTGAAAGGATTCGATCACAATCAGGAATCGGATTATCAGCTATTTATGTTGAATTTAAATGGGGCACTGATATCTATCGAAATCGCCAACTCGTTCAAGAAAAGCTTAACCTAGCCAAAGAACACTTAAGAGGAAACATAAACCCTGTCATGGGTCCAATTGGTTCTCTTATGGGGCAAATACAACAGATTGCACTGTACTCCGAAAACAACAAGATGACCCCTTTAGAACTACGCAGTTACGCTGACTGGGTTTTACGACCTCGTCTGATGACTATCTCGGGAGTAGCACAAGTCATTGTCATTGGCGGTGGCTTAAAACAATATCAAATTTTGATATCGGCAGAAAAACTTAATCGCTACCAACTTACAATTGAGCAAGTTGAAAAAGAGCTTACGCAAATAAGTCAAAACACTACAGGAGGTTTTTTAGAAAAATCCGGCCAAGAACTTCTTGTTCGTAATATTGGTCTAGCTACTTCAGTTGATGACCTTAAAAACTCTCTCGTTGGTTTGCATTTTGGTAAACCTGTTCTAATTTCAGATATCGCCGAAGTGGTGGAAGCTCCTAAACTAAAGCGAGGTGACGGTAGCTTCTCACAACGTCCTTCAGTTGTTTTAACTATCCAAAAACAACCTAACAGCGATACTGTTCAAATCACTGAAAATGTAGCCAAAGCGATTGAAGACTTAAAACCT
>JBKBTW010000103.1:0-9288 GCA_046291245.1 Pseudobdellovibrio sp.
GGGATTAGAAATTAAACTCAGTGAATTCAAAGAAGTCTTAAAAAAGAATCAAAATCTTTTAAGATCTGCAGCTTAAGTCTAGATAAGAACTAAAGTTACATTTTTAATTGAGTCAACACGCGAGAGTCGAATAACTCAACTCAGCCCTGTTACCGTTTAAATGCTATTACCGAAAAAGTTAGACTTAAGTTTTTGATATCTCAAGATAGTGATGAGCTGACCGGTAATACAAAGTTTTTATACCTGTAAGAGAGGTACTCAACGCCCGTGGACCAGTGTTAGTAAACGCGCAGGGGCTGGTGACGATATTATTTCTCTGTCTCGGAATCTTCAATAGCCTTCCAACTTTGTAAAAAGATCTTGTTCAAATTAAATGTCGTACACCCTTTTCTCGGATAAAAAGCAATTTTTCTGAATCGGCATTTGGCAGGTTTCAATAAAAAAGTGCGGAACAAAAGATACTTCTATGAAAAGGTTCCATATTTTTGCAAGCGTTTAAGTTGCGCTTTATTTTTAATTACGACTAATTTACAGCTATATTGCTTGCGAGACAAAATTCTTAACAACTCTGGTCTCATCTTTGTATGAATTTGCCAGACTGTCCTCAATAGTTTTTTTGTATGTTTATATGATAACTCATGACAACCTTCGGGTAATTCCTTACGTGGCGTCCAAAGATTTTTTATTTGACGTTTGATAAGCCAAAAGTAATGCCTCCATAAGGGAAGATCAATAAAAACAATTTTATCAGATAAACCAAGCCTTTTTTCTAAGATATCCAAAGGACCATATCCATCAATAATCCACTCAGACTGATGATCTGTTGTTTCGTTTATTATATGAATAGTTTCAGAATATGGCCTAATTAACATTCCAGGCAAAAACTGTATTGAATCCACATGGAGGACTGGTAATCTATAAATCTTACTCAACTCAAGGCTTGTTCGAGTCTTACCTCCAGCAATATTTCCTATGACTGAAATCTTCTTAATCTCAAGATTCTCCATTATTTAGCAGGAAAGTCTTTAACACTATAATCTTTAAACATACTTACTAAAGAGCTGTGATAAGTGCAGTTATCCATATTGATAACAACTGTTCCAATTCTATCAAAAGAAAGAGGATCTTCATCTATTTTGGAGTAAATGTATATTGTAGCTGTTTTCAATGGTTTTACATATAAAGATGCAAACGAAATAGAGAACTTTTCAGCTTTATAATACTTTGATAATGAAACAGCTCTTTTCTCTATCATAGAGTCAGATTCTTCATCAGAGCATGCCGATGCACTTAAAGCTTTAAAATTGACTAAGGCAAATGTAAATAAAATTAATAATTTAATGTATTTTTTCATATTAATATTATGTTTATAAATTAATTTTTTATGCAAGATTAAATTAGAACTATTTACTATAACGTTTTTGTCTATCGTATATTCTTTTAATTTGGTTTGAATTCAATACAACATTCCATATAGCCAACTCGTCGAGACGACCTGGGAATCCAGCTGAAAACTCAAGATCGCTATTAGTGCCTACCGTAAATATAGAATTTGAAATGAGCTTCCCTGTTAAATTCCCCGTACTTTGGCCAACCAAAGAACCGTTAAAATAGAGTTTAACCTTACCTCCATCTATAAAAGTCATTGCTATATGGTTCCAATTATTATCTGCATAAACACTAACACCACCTAGAGACAAGTTGGTGATTGTACCGCTCGTAGCCTTGACATATGTACAAATTTTTCTTTGATCGCTCGCACAGCTATATATGCCAAAACTATCTTTTTTTTCAAGAACAGTCGTGTTAGTTCGAATAACTGTTTCACTGACTTGAGCCCAAACTGAAATTGTTATAGCACTTAAATCATTGAAATCATTTGCACTGCCAGCTCTAGCATAATCAACACTTACCCCATTACCATAGTTCGCGAGCTTAAGAGATTTTTTTAGTTTAAACGCTGGGGGATTTGCGTTTGTATTTCCATCAAATCCTATAACACCATTGGCAGTCCCATCACCATCTTTTACAGTTAAACTCGGTAAACCAGATTTATCTGAGTCAATAACATATCCTGTCGTAATTTGATTACCATTACTTGGTCCGTTAAATCGCCAATAACCTATTAAACTATCCCATCTTGGAGCCCAAGTTTGATTTAACTCACCTGTATTGATTGAAAAAGCACTCGGCATAATAAACTGAGCGGACACATCTACCAAATATAACATAATTAAACTAAAGATTATGATAAATTTCATAAGCTTAATATCCATCAATGGAGGTGAGATAAACTTTACTGTTAATGACAGTAAATGAAAAGAGTATGTGCTTATCTAATGTTTTTTCAGTGTTAACTGGTGCATCTTTTAATTCAAAACCAGCAGGGACTGCAAAAGAACACACTCCACCTTCTGTAGTGTTTTGAATAACCAACTGATACGTTCCACCGTTTTTTATATTCTGTAGTGTATATGTTTTACCAGAGGCTCCACCACAACCTGAACTTGTAATAGCCTGCAAGTTACCCGTAGAAAAATCCACAGAAGTAGGTGATGCAGTGGAAATAGTATTTGATTTACCAACAATATCTCCATCTACATGTAATTTTGCCTCAGGGGTGGCGATTCCTATTCCCATTTTTCCTGAGCTATTAACTCTTATGCGTTCTGTTCCAGCCCCGTCTGCTATTACAATATTGTTTGATGATGTTGCTATATCAGCCCCCGTATATGAACCAATAATTACGTTATTTGAACCTGTCGTCAGTACAAGACCTGAGAAATGTCCTATTGCTATATTGTTACTTCCAGTCGCATTAAATAAAGCAGATCCACCTATAGCTACATTTTTCCCTCCACTTGTAACAGATGATAGAGATAAAGACCCAATAGCTACATTGTAATCGCCTGTCGTATTACTAGTTAGAGCAGAATAACCATGTGCCGTATTACCAAAACCTGTAGTTATATTTCTTAAAGTAGAAATTCCAACAGAAGTATTATATCGGCCATCGTTGCCAGATGAGTTAGATAGCGAATTTAATCCATCTCCTACAGCAATTGAGCCATTAAGAGAAACTTGGTCGGGTAAATATAAGGCTTGAGTTGAATTTATTCCAATTTTTTTATCATTACTATTTGTACCACCTAAAGATAGCTTGTACGAAGGATTCGTCGTCCCTATTCCAACGTTACCTGTATTGTAATTAATTGTTGTCCCTGATGTGACCCACTGAGTAGCAGATGCGACTTTTGCAGGAGTATAACCCAAGGCGGTCGTAATATCCGCAGATGATAATGCACTACCGGCTGTAACTCGACCTTTAGAATCAACCATAACCCTATAATATGATCCAGACGTGACCCCTGTATCAGACAAAGTCAAAACGCTATTTCCCGCTACGCTCGTAACGTCGCCAGTAAATGCAGGCAGTCTACTTGCTGACAAAGTACCAGTCGAAATATTATTAGCATTTAAACTCATCAACTGAGAGGCATTTACAGCTGGCAAACCGTTAGTTCCTAGCTGGACAATTTGCCCATTTGCTGTTCCAACATTTACACTCATCTGGTTTCCAAGTAATGACAATCCAGTCCCTGCTGTGATGGTTGCACCACCACCAGAAGCTGCAACAACTCCTACGCTTGTTATCCTTCCAAAAGCATCAACTGAAATTTGAGGGATATTAGCACTATCTCCATATGTACCAGCAAGGACTCCGGTGTTGGCCAGGGTTAATGTTTTTGAAACTCCTCCTGTATTGTTCACAACGAAAGAGTTTGCATCATAATCATTATGTTGAGGGGTATACCAAGATATTTTATTATTACCAATAGATATTAAGGTATCACCAGCAACACCTAAGCGAAGAGTGCTTGTATTAAATCTATCTATTTCATCACCAGCACTTTGTGCATGGAGAGCATAAGGCATAGTTGTTAAAGGAAACAATAACTCGATAGTATTGTTTCCACCACCCACATCAACTGAAATTAAAATGAAACGATCTTCTTTTCCATCAAAGGTACAATCTTTTGTAGTCCCGTTTGAAGTTGTTGTTCCGGATACACTCTGCGAGAATAGTTTTGATGTAAACTGATTAATACTCGAAGTTCCACTTGTAGAAAGTGAACCTATACGATGAGAAATTTGTCCGTTAACATCCCCAGCCGAATTTGATGTTTCACGATAAATATAACAATCTTTTACTGAGTTAACGATAAAAAAATCAATCGGTTGATTTGATAAGTTTACAGGGTTACTATTTGCATCAACAAGAGAACCTTCAAAGTACAGACTGTTTCTGTTTAGTTGAGCGACAGCAATTTCAAAACCACTCATTAACAAAAATACCAAAAAGAAAACCCAATGCAAATGATATAAATATCTATTAATAAAAGTATTTTTAGAAAACTTCATTCATACTTTTATCGGAAGATTTTAAACTTTTTTTAAATTAAATTTTACTTTAGTGGCTACATTTCTGATAAAATCTCAATATGATACGCTAAACACATCAAATAGAGATAAATTAATCATTCTTCCAAAGTTTAAAACCAAGCTTCTCAGCAGAACCTAGGTCTGTAGCTGATATCTCAAAAACATTACATTGCCCAGTATCTTGACCGCACACTTGGGTACGCATAAGACCGTCGTGCTGTTTAGTAGACGAAAATACCGTAATATCTCCTAATTGTTTAGCCATCTCCCCTAAAGAAAGACCTGTACCCTGCTCGCATTGTTTGGAACCATCTAATTTGTAAACCTTAACTTTTTTAATCTGATTCATCGTCGATGCTACCTTTTTTACTGATTTTCCATGTGTATTGTCCACTTGCGCATTAGACTCTAATCGCTTTTTTTCAGTATCTTTACAGCTTGTTGTAGAGCAAGAAACTGAAACTAAAGAAAGTATACAAATCATTATAAATTTTATTAAAAACATTTAAAACCTCAAAATATAAAAACGTATCTAAAACTATTGAAGAAACGGAAAATTTACATTTTCATAGATAGTATCTAAAGATATTCCATATAAATTGGCTTCACCAGAAATGAAATACACTCTTTTAATTTTATCCGAAGTTGGACGACTGAGAATACCCCTTCCAGGATCAAAAGCACCACGCTGTTGACCTGTTAAAGCATCAAAAAACAAAATTCGCCCTTGAGATTCGCCTATTGCAATAAGCCCCTTGTGCACTATTGGCTCAGTTGCAATACCTTTAAGATTTTCTACCTTCCAGATCATCTCGCCATTTGATTTGTTTACGACCATCAATTGCCCACGAGATGTCGTATAAACCAACTTATCTCCAAATAATAAAGGAGCATTTGACCCACCAAAATTAGATTTCCATAAAATTGAACCTGTAGATTTAGAAACAGCATATAATTTATCATCATAACTATTAATATATAGAGTATCTCCATCTATAACAGGAGAAGCATCAATATCTTTAAATTTAGTGTTGCGATTTAATAAAACTTCCCATTGAGGTGTTCCTGTTTTCGCATCTAAAGAAACTAAAGAGCCGTCACTAAAGCCTTCGTATATTTTACCTTCTGAGTGAGATGGTTTACTTCCTCCTCGAACAGTCATCAATGTTGAAGTATCTTGACGATTGTAAACCCAAATTTGACGACCCGTTGTTGCATCCAAGCAATATAAAATATTAGCACCGCTAATAAAATAAACTAGACCATCCTGAATAAGAGGTTCAGAAACAATTTCACTTTTTGTGTCAAATTGCCAAATGATTTTTGCTGTATCCAGATCAATTGAATAAAATATCCCATTTAATCCACCAACAAATAACCTTGAGTTAATCACTGTTCCAGCAGCTTCAACACCTTGATCAATATCTATAGACCAAACAACATTCTTTTCATACAGATCATAGGCTACAAGACCTTCTAAACCATTACCAACAACGATTAAGTCTTTATAAAGAACAGGTGAAAATCTGTTTACTTTTCTAAAGCCTACATTTTCTTTTTTTAAAGTGTCTACGACCCAAAAAGGATTAACCTTAAGATCAGTCTCTTTAACAGATAACTTCTCCGATAAAGCTTCTAAAGTTGAGGCCTTATCTGATCTAAAGTGCTGACAGGAGATCGATAAGAAAACCAATGATAAAATTAAACCTTTTTTAATCATGATGAATTAAGTTCCTATAGCTTTATTAAACTGAATAAGTCTTAGAATTCTTTCTGCCTCACGGCTAGCATCAACAGACTCTTCACTTTTTTCATTGCGCACTTGATTTAAAATTTCCTCAGCCTTTGCTAATTCATTTAACTTTTTATAACAAAGAGCCTGATTCAATTTTGCTTCCGCGTGAACAAAAGATGCTGATTTAGATGAAATTATTTTACCCCACAATGTAATGGCATCTTGACATTTGTCTTGGTCGGAAAATAATTGAGCAATCTTCATTCTAACTAATGTGTTAGCTAATGAATCAGATTTAGTTTCTGCTTTTTGAAGTAATGTAAGAGCTTCACCTGGATTACCTTCATCTGATAAAATTTGTGACAACTGCAAAGAAGCCATTTGACCAGCAACTGTTCCTTGGTATTCAGAAGCAAACTGATTAAGCTCTGATTTGAGTTGGTTTACGTCAATTTTAACCTGAGCTACATCTTCTTTTTTATCAGCTTGCGGAGCACTTGCTTTAAGTTTATCTTCGCGAAACTTTTGCACTTTAGCATCAAGAGCGTAAAATTTGTCTTGCGCCTGCTTTTCCTTATTGGTTGAAGAGTAAGATATCAATGTTGCAACTAAAGCTGCTACTATAACAATCCCTACACCAATAAAAATGTGCTTTCCGT
The DNA here is from genome assembly GCA_046291245.1 of Pseudobdellovibrio sp. GTDB lineage: Bacteria > Bdellovibrionota > Bdellovibrionia > Bdellovibrionales > Bdellovibrionaceae > Pseudobdellovibrio. Next base: position 6,838 of record JBKBTW010000103.1, read on the forward strand.
ACTTCTCAATAAACTGCTCACCATTAAATGATTCAAAATCCATCTTGCCCGCCTTAAATAATTATCTGTTATACACTTCTTTTAATGTTGTAAATGCTCTATTTGACTTACCTGGATGGCGCTGTTTAAGACGTCCAATTGTCTCAATACGTTCTTCAGCCATACGATCGGCTGCTGTGTGCGTGCCGATACTATCTCTTTTAGCGATTTCAAATACTTTTTTAACATTGTCATATACTTTACGTGTTTTCTCAAATGCTCTATCAGGAGAGTAACCTTCTAACTCAACAAACACATTCATTAAACCACCAGCATTTACAACATAGTCTGGAGCATATAATATACCAAGCTCACGCAATTGATCACCGTGACGAGCTTCTGCTAACTGATTGTTAGCTCCACCTGCGATAACTTTACATTTAAATTGAGTAATTGTTTGATCATTTACGATTGCACCTAAAGCACATGGAGATTGAATGTCACACTCAACACCTAAGATTTCATCTGGGCCAACAGCTTTAATTTTATACTGATCAGCGGCTTTTTTTACGCGAGCTTGGTCAATATCAGAAACGATGACCTCAGCTCCTTCAGCTGCAAGATAACCAACCAAGTTGTAACCCACATTACCTAACCCTTGCACAGCCACTCTCATTCCTTTTAAAGAATCTGTACCGAATTTTTCGTGAGCAGCTGCTTTAACGCCCATTAATACACCATGTGCCGTATACGGAGATGGATCTCCAGAACCACCGAAATCCTTTGGAATTCCAGTTACCCAAGGAGTTTCCATGTAAACATGTTCCATATCTTGTACACCAGTACCAACATCTTCAGCTGTGATATACTTACCATTTAAAGAGTTTACGAAGTGACCAAATGCTCTAAATAAACCTTCTGATTTTTGAGTCTTTGGATCTCCAATAATAACGGCTTTACCCCCGCCCAAATTAAGACCTGCCGCCGAAGCTTTATACGTCATACCTTTTGATAGTCTCAAGACATCGATAAGAGCATCTTCTTCTGATTTATAATTCCACATACGAGTTCCACCTAAAGCTGGACCCAAAGCTGTATTGTGAATAGCAATTATGGCCTTTAAACCTACATTTTTATCATGGCAAAATAAAATTTCTTCGTGATCACCATGTTTAGAAATTAACTCAAAAGTTCCCAAAATAAACTCCTATCTATTATATTCAGTTTAAGTTTTTAGAATAACCTTGGTAGTCTTGTACCAATTAAGACAAATGACCAGACGTTACACTTTGCGCTAAAAGAAAAAACAGTCACAGTTGTATATTATGCAAGATTAATTATCAATATTGACTGACCTAGAAACTGAGATCTTGTATTTTTAAATGAAGTTTTGGATAGGTTTTTTGCAAATAAATCGTTTTGCCAAATTTAGAAAAATCATTAATGGGAATAAAGAATTGTCTGACCTGCGTTTTCTCTTTCACACCATCCTGCTCGCATTCAAAAGTGAGTTGAGAGGCCAGATAATTTTCTTTTTTATAAAGAGATCTTGAGAACTGACCCGAAACCTCACACTTTAAAGATACAGACCCACTTTTAACGTCAGCCACCAAAATCTTTTTCTCTAATCCACTGAAAGTTAGCTTTAAAATAGGTTGAACTTGGACCTCTTTTGAAGAGACTAAATCTGTTAATGTAAAAGTTAAATTAAGGCTTGAGTTTTTTTGAGCGTTTGCAAAAAACGGCAAAAAAATTATGAGACCACTGATAAATATAAAAATAAAAAAAGCGCTGTCTTTTAGATCAGCGCTTTTTGAAGGCATACAATGAGACATAAACTTAGTATTCCGAACTATTTAGCTCCTGTGCAAGTCTTTTATTGTTGGTTTTAGACGATGGTTTAACGTATTTTTTTTCTTTTTCATAAGTTAAGATATCTTTGCTTGTTTTAACATTAATAACTTCTGATTCAGTATCCGCGATCACTAAAGTTTCATCCTCGACCTTCATCTTCTGAGCAGCAAGACGACTATTATTAACACTTTCTTTAACTTGCGTGTGTAACTCATTTTGCGCCTTCATATTTTCGTTGATAATGGAGTTAAAGTCCAAAGCAAACCCAACAACAGATGTTGTTAAAACGATTGCTACAACTGAAATTGATTTAAATTTTTTCATAAAATCTCCTTAATGCTTCAATAACCTCATAAAGAGCAATTTACAGACCTAAAAAACATCTCTAAGTGAGACATAAATCAGACTTTAAAGAAATATATTGCTTTAGAGCTTAAAAAGACTGTCTAAGCGTTAAACAGCAGCTCAAAAATGTGATCCGATCGCAATCTTTAAAGATCCCCTCTCTATCAATTAGTGGGGTGTAGTCACATGCCAATACCATCCATTGGTGTTGAGATTTCTAGAGTTTATGAAGCCACATCGTTGTAAGATCTTGTTTTTAAAGGACTCTTCGTT
>JBKBTW010000104.1:0-9243 GCA_046291245.1 Pseudobdellovibrio sp.
CAACGAAGAGTCCTTTAAAAACAAGATCTTACAACGATGTGGCTTCATAAACTCTAGAAATCTCAACACCAATGGATGGTATTGGCATGTGACTACACCCCACTAATTGATAGAGAGGGGAGCTAGAAACACAGCTCGATAACAACAAAAATTATAATCTGTCTAATTTTAATACATATTTTAAGTTTAAAACATAAACACACTTACATATTAGCTAATGTAAGTATATAAGTTTATTAGTTAAAAGCAAAACAAACATCATAATTTTGATTTTGTCACGGTATTTGCTTCATAAATATAAAAAATATAAAGGGAGATTTCTGTGTTAAAGACTTTTGTTATCACATCATTATTATTTTTAAATTTTGTTCATGCTAACACATTTCAATTAACGGCTGATGGTTCAGCATGGGGATTGAATTCTAAATCCACATGTGAGAGTGCTAAATCAAATGCTATTGATAACGCCTATCGCACTTGTCGAGAAGCAGGGGCCCACTTAGTTAATTATAGTGTTTCTAATACTTGTGATTCTAAAGAAATATCAGGCTTATATAAAAAGTCATACGCTATAACTTTTAGTTGTATATCAATCAATGCAGGTGATGGCAGTCTTTCATTTTAAATATTTTTAATGTTCGGATTTTTGCTCAGTTTTTGAAGGTGTTCCACGTGGAACATCTTCTTTCTTTTTAACTCTGCTAATTTTTGAACGAAGCATAATTAATTCTTCTTCTTTTTTATCTATATCTTCTTGATCAGGCCATTTGCGACCATTTTCTAATAAACTCTCTAAATATCTTTTTTGAACCTCTAATTTTCTTTGTTCAATTTTAACCTCATAAAGTCTAACCATTTGAGCCGTATAAAGACTATTATTTTGAGCTTCATTAAGCTGCTTTTCAAAAACTTTATTTTGACCAGTTTGAGGTTTAGATTTGGATAAGTCTGATTTAATTTTTTCAATCAATGATAAATTACTGCTGTGTTCAGCAGTTGCGACACCTAAATCTGCTAATAACTGTTTGTAGACAGGATCTGATAATTCAGGATTAGGATCGCGCTTTTTACAGGACGTTGCGCTTAATGCTAAGAGTATTGCGACTATATATCTGTAAATGAAGCTGCTTTTGTGATTTTGCATATGTTCCACGTGGAACAATCGGATTAAATGTCGCATAACTAAAGTTTTTTCTTGAAAAGATTTCATATAGCGCGGAGGATGTTTGGCGGAGGCTTTATATGATTAAAGTGATATGTGTAGCAAATCAAAAAGGTGGCGTTGGTAAAACAACTACTACAGTCAATTTATCTTCTGCTTTGGCGCAATTAGGTAAACGCGTTCTCGTGATAGATATGGATCCGCAAGGAAATGCATCTAGTGGCTTAGGTATTAAAAAGCATGAAACAGAAGAGAAAAACATATATCACGTTCTTATAGGCGAAAACACTCTTCAAGAAGTTGTTTTTAAAGCTAATCATGACAATTTACATATCGCTACAGCTAATCCTGATCTAGTAGGGGCAGAAATTGAACTTGTGGATATGCCACAAAGAGAATTTAGACTAAAAGCGGCTATTCAAACAGTAGCTGATCAGTATGATTATGTCATAATAGACTGTCCACCATCACTTGGACTACTCACTTTAAACTCATTAGCGGCTGCAAATAGCTTTTTAGTTCCATTACAATGTGAATACTATGCTCTTGAAGGATTATCTCAGCTATTAAATACTGCGGGTTTAGTTAAAAAGGGTATTAATCCTAATCTTCATATAGAGGGAATACTTTTAACCATGTTCGATAAGCGTAATAACTTAAGTCACCAAGTGGTTGAAGAGATTAAAACACACTTTAAAGATAAAGTTTTTGGAGTGATTATCCCTAGGAATGTAAGATTAAGTGAAGCGCCGAGTCATGGTGTTTCTATTTTTGGATATGATCCAAGAAGCATTGGTGCTCTTATGTATTTAGAGTTAGGTAAAGAAATTATCTCAAAAACTGCACACCAAAATCTAGTAGAAAACAATAACACTATTCAAAATCAAGAGCTATAAAACATGGAAAATTCTACAGAAAAGCAAAACAAAAAAGCGTTAGGCAGAGGTTTGGGTTCTTTATTGGGTGGTGCTGCATCGCCAACACCTTCACAACAAACGGCAACCAAGAGTAATCAGCCAACTCAACAGGTGACTAGCCAAACGGCTAGCCAGGTGGTTAACCAACCTAAGTCTGTGCCTACTCAAGAAGTGGTTAAAGAAAAAACAATCGTTATAGAACAAAAAATAGATGAAGATAAAAGAATATGGTCTATAGCTGTCGATAAATTAGTTCCCGGACAATATCAGCCAAGAAAGAAGTTTGATAAAGAACCATTAGTAGAGCTTTCTCAATCAATTAAAGAAAATGGCATATTGCAACCTATAGTTGTTCGTAAAAGATCAGCAGGTGGTTTTGAAATTATAGCGGGTGAAAGACGTTGGCGTGCTGCTCAAATGGCTGGTTTACATGAAATTCCGGCAATTATAAAAAACTATTCTGACCAAGAGGCTCTACAATTAGCGTTAATTGAAAATATTCAAAGAGAAGATTTAGATCCTATTGAGGAAGCTGAAAGTTATCAAAGACTTATCGAAGAGTTTAACCTTTCACAACAACAAGCAGCTGAAAAAGTAGGAAAAGAAAGATCTTCGGTCGCGAATGCTTTAAGATTATTAGCCTTACCTTACGAGATAAAAAATATGATCGCAGATAAAAGCTTGTCTGTCGGTCATGCAAAAGTGCTTTTGTCTGTAGAGGGTAAAACAGAGCAAGTTAAGTTGGCTAAGCAGGCGATTGAGAAAACATTATCCGTGCGTGCACTCGAACAACTCTTAAAATCAAAAAATAATGAAAAAACAGAGTCTAATGATAAAATGCAAGATTTAGATATGCCTGAGAAATTAGCTCAGCAGTTGGCTCAACAAATACAAAAAAAATTAGGGACTAAAACAACAATTATTTATAAAAAAGGTAAGGGTGAGTTGAGTATTCACTTTTATTCTGATGAGCAGCTCAATAGTATTTATGAAAGGCTTACTGAATAATGGATCAGCAAGTTGCCATAGCTGCCATAGTGGAAGAAGGCTGTGCTATTGAGGGACGCATGTCTTTTAGTGGTACAGCGAAAATATCTGGCCAATTTAATGGAGAAATATTTTCCAGAGATGAACTTATTATAACAGAAAGTGGCTTTGTTAAAGCTGATGTAGAGGTAGGCTCTATAATTATTAAAGGCACTTTTGAAGGTAATATCACGGCTTTTAGTAAGGTGATTATGTTGCCGCCCGCACATTTTCGGGGCACAGTAACTGCGCCGAGTTTGAAGATAGAAGAAGGTGTAGTTTTTGAAGGAGCTTCTTACATTCCGAAAAACTAAAATCTTCCAAATATTCCAAAAACAGAATGCTTAAAAAAGGGTCTGTTTAAATTTAACTTATTATCATATAAAGTGCATAAATCTGTTAGGTCTTGACCATAAATTCAATAAAGGCTATTTCAAAGTGTTCAAAAATAGAAGGACACCACATGGATAAAATTGTAAGTATCATAAAACAGATATTGTTGCAGCTTGGAGCCAATCAAACTGCATTCATTCAAATCGCATTCTTTATATTAGCTATTACTTTTTTAACTATCTTTGTATTCAACCCTTATTTTAAAGCAGCAGATCAAAGATTTAAACGCACTAAAGGTGCAGATGCTGTAGCTAAAGATGCAGCTCAAGAAGCAAAAAATCTAGCGTCTGTGTATCAGACTAAGGCTCGCGAAATTAATAATAAAATTAAAGATGTTTTTGATTTAGAAAAAACAAAAGCACTTAAACAATCAGCAGACATTCTATCTCAAGCAAAAACACAAGCAGATACAGTTGCGACACAGTCTAGAAAAAATATTGAAGAGCAATTAAAGCAAGCTGACACAGAAATCGAAAAAATCTCTCAAGATATAGCAACGACACTACAAGAAAAATTTGAAAAGGGATTATAATAATGAAAAAACAAACTGTAATGATGGCAGTAATTTGTTTGGTCTCAATGTCTGCAATAGCAGCTGGTGGAGCTCATGGTGATCATCATGAAATCCCGTGGTCAACAATAAAAATTCAAGCCATCAACCTCGGAATTTTACTAGCAATACTTATATATTTTATCAGAAAACCATTAAAAAACTCATTCAAAGCAAGACAGCAAAGTTTTGTAGAGGAATCGCAAAAAACAGCATTAGCTTTAAAGCAAGCTGAAGAAGAGTTGTCTGATATTAAAAATAAAATTAAAACTTTAGAAGATACAGAAACAGCGTCTATCAATAACGCTCAAAAAGAAGCTGCTACAGCAGCTGCTAAGATTATTTCTGATTCACAAGCTCAAGGTAAAAAAATTATTGATGACACTCAACTTATTATTTCTGCTGAAGTCGCGAAGGCTAAAAATCAAATTCGTGAAAAGATCATTAATAAATCTATGTCAGCAGCAGAACAAAGCATTAAATCTTCTTCTGACTCTATAACTAAAAAATCAGAAGCTGGGTTCTTGCAAGATTTAGGACAGGTGAAAGCATGAGTTCAAATAATGTTGTAAAAAAATATGCTAAGTCATTGTTCGATGTGACTTATGAAAAAGGCAATGCTGGTCAAGTTGGGCAGCAAATCAATGAAATCAGTAAGGCATTTTCATCTGATATCATAGCTTTCTTTTCTAATCCCTTTATTGCTTTAGAGAATAAACAAACGGCTGCTAAATCTGCTCTAGAAGGCAAGTGTGCGGCTGAGACATTTAATTTCATTCTTACATTGGTGCAAAATGAACGAGTGGCTTTATTAAAAGAAATCTCTAAAGAGTTTAGTACGTTGGTACAAGCGAGTGCTGGTATTACTAAGGGTAAACTTTATGCATCTCAAGATGTGTCAGCTGAGTTTATTAAACAAGTAGAAGAAAAAGCCTCTAAGGCACTCAATAAAAAAGTAGAATTAGTATTTGAAAAGAGTCAAAGTTTGATAGCTGGTTATAAAGTAGAAGTAGCAGGCTGGACGATGGATGACTCTGCGCAAGCCCATTTAAAAATTTTAAAAGACGATTTAATTAAGAGAGGACTATAAACAAATGGAAACACAAATTAGAGCCGATGAAATCGGACGCATCTTAAAAGAGCAGATCTCTAAATATAATAAAACTGTAGAAGTTGCAGAAGCAGGAAGTGTTCTTTCTGTGGGTGACGGTGTTGCGCGTGTTTACGGTTTAGAAAACGTAATGGCTGGTGAATTAGTTGAGTTCGCATCTGGCGTAAAAGGTATGGCTCTAAACTTAGAAGCCTCTCAAGTCGGTGTGGTTATTTTCGGTGAAGACCGTGATATTAAAGAAGGTGATACTGTTAAAAGGACAAAACAAATTGTTTCTGTTCCAGTAGGTGAAGCATTATTAGGTCGTGTAGTGGACGCATTAGGGAATCCAGTTGATGGTAAAGGCGCTATCAACACTAAAGATACACGCATTGTTGAATTAAAAGCTCCTGGTATTGTTTACAGAAAATCTGTACACGAGCCATTACAAACTGGTTTAAAAGCTATTGATGCATTAATTCCGATTGGCCGTGGTCAACGCGAATTAATCATTGGTGACCGTCAAACTGGTAAAACAGCTATTGCTGTTGATACTATTATCAATCAAAAAGGCCAAGGCGTTCATTGTTTTTATGTAGCGATTGGGCAAAAACAATCTACAGTATCTCTTGTTGTTGAAAAGTTACGTCAAGCTGGTGCAATGGAATACACAACTGTTATTACAGCAGCAGCATCTGATCCAGCTCCTATGCAGTATTTATCTGCTTACACAGGAACGGCGATGGCTGAATACTTCCGTGATAACGGCAAACATGCTTTAATCATCTATGATGATTTAACAAAGCAAGCTCAAGCTTACCGTCAAATGTCATTGTTATTAAGACGTCCTCCAGGTCGTGAAGCTTATCCAGGCGACGTTTTCTATTTACACAGCCGTTTGTTAGAGCGTGCAGCTAAGTTATCTGATGCTGTTGGCGCAGGTTCATTAACAGCTTTACCTGTTATTGAAACTCAAGCGGGCGATATCTCTGCTTATATCCCTACAAATGTGATCTCGATCACTGATGGACAAATCTTCTTAGAGTCAGATTTATTCTATAAAGGTATCCGTCCTGCAATCTCTGTAGGTAAGTCAGTATCACGTGTGGGTGGTGCGGCTCAGATTAAAGCGATGAAGCAAGTTGCTGGTTCTATGAAGCTTGAATTAGCTCAGTTCCGCGCTCTTGAGGCGTTTGCTGCCTTTGCATCTGATTTAGATAAAGCATCTCAGAATCAATTAGCTCGTGGTCGTCGTTTAGTTGAAGTTTTAAAACAAGGTCAATACCAACCTGTAAAAGTTGAAGAACAGACAGCAATGATTTTTGCTGCAACAAACGGTTATGTTGATGCTATTCCAGAAACTCAAGTTAAACGTTTTGAAACAGAATTTATTACGTTCTTAAAACAAAAATACCCACAAGTTTTAAAAGACATCGTAGATAAAAAAGCGATCAGCGATGATAACAAAAAAGAATTAGTAAACTCATTAAACGAATTTAAAGCTGTTTTCCAAGTTTCAGCGAACTAAGGATAATAAATGGCGAGTTTAAAAGATATACGCTTAAGAATTGATTCGACAAAGAATACTCAGCAAATCACAAAAGCGATGAAGCTAGTATCTGCGGCGAAACTTCGTAGAGCGCAACACAACATCACGAATATGAGACCGTATGCAGTAACTTTAAAAAAAGTTATTGCTAATATTGCGGCTACTCAAAAAGTGTCTCACCCTTTGATGTCTCAGTCAGATGTTAACTCAACGTCTGTTGGTACAGACAATAAAGCGAAAAAAGTTTTATTGGTTGTATTAACTTCAGACAGAGGTCTTTGTGGTGGATTTAATACGAACATAATTAAATTTACTGAAAAGTATAAACAGGATCACACTGCATCTTTAGAAAAACTCGATTTTATCTTTATTGGTAAAAGAGGTTTAGATTATTTTTCTAAACGTAATGTAGCACCTGTAGAATCATTTCTAAAATTAGATAAAGAAATTTCTTATAGTCTAGCAAAAAATATTGCTGAGAAGCTTATTAAGTATTTCTTGGATGGTAGTTATGATGAGATTCGTTTAGTTTATAACGAATTTAAATCAGCTATCTCACAAATTGTCGTATGTGAAACGTTATTACCTGTAGCTATTGAAAACTCATCTTTTGATGTAGAAGGTAATCAATTTTCTAAAGACATTATTTTTGATCCATCTCCAGAAGCTATTATTGAAGAATTACTTAAAAAACACTTTAATTTACAAGTGTATAGAGCAATGTCTGAGTCGGTAGCTTCAGAGCATGGTGCACGTATGTCTGCTATGGAAAATGCGACAAACAACGCAAAAGAAATGATTAACAAACTTACTTTAACTTACAACAAACTCAGACAAGAAAAAATTACGACTGAATTAACTGAAATTGTAAGTGGTGCGGAAGCCTTGAAGTAAAATTGGAATAAAAAAATTAAAAATATAAGTCGTGTAGCGAATACGCGCAAAAGTTTAAGATTATAGAGGTATAAAATGATTAAAGGAAAAGTAAAACAGGTTACAGGACCGGTAGTTGACGTTGAGTTTGACGGTGCTGAGTTACCACCAATTAATGGAGCTTTAAGAGTTACGAACAAAGCTATTTCTGATAAAGCTTTTAACTTAGTGTTAGAAACAGCTCAGCACTTGGGTGATAACACAGTAAGAACAATTTCTATGGACTCAACTGAAGGTTTAGTTCGTGGAGCTGAGGTTCAATACACAGGTAATATGATTACAGCCCCAGTAGGTCGTGAAGTTTTAGGCCGTATTATCAATGTTGTGGGTGAACCGATTGATGAGGCGGGCCCTGTTACAGCTAAAGAACAATGGCCTATTCATAGAGCAGCTCCTAAGTTTGAAGATCAAGCGACTAAAGCTGAGATGTTAATGACTGGTATCAAAGTTGTAGATTTATTAGCTCCTTACGTTAAGGGTGGTAAAATCGGTTTATTCGGGGGTGCCGGCGTTGGTAAAACCGTTCTTATCCAAGAGTTAATTCGTAACATAGCAACTGAGCACGGTGGTTTCTCAGTATTCGCAGGTGTTGGTGAAAGAACTCGTGAAGGTAATGATTTATGGATGGAAATGAAAGAATCAGGCGTTATTGAAAAAACAGCGCTCGTTTTCGGTCAAATGAACGAACCTCCTGGTGCACGTGCACGTGTGGCTTTAACAGGTTTAACTATTGCTGAATATTTCCGTGATGTTGAAAAACAAGACGTTCTTTTCTTCGTAGATAATATTTTCCGTTTCACTCAAGCTGGTGCTGAAGTTTCTGCTTTATTGGGTCGTATTCCATCTGCCGTTGGTTACCAACCAAACTTAGCGACTGAAATGGGCGCAATGCAAGAGCGTATTACATCAACTAAAAATGGTTCAATCACATCTGTTCAAGCGGTTTACGTTCCTGCGGATGATTACACTGATCCAGCTCCTGCAACTACATTCACTCACTTAGATGCAACGACGAACTTAGACCGTGATATCGCAGCACAAGCGATCTTCCCAGCGGTTCATCCTTTAACATCCACTTCTCGTATCTTAGATCCTATGGTTGTAGGCGAGGCTCACTATACAACAGCTCGTGATGTACAATCTTTATTGCAACGTTATAAAGAGTTACAAGATATCATCGCGATCTTAGGTATGGATGAGTTATCTGAAGAAGATAAATTAGTTGTTCACAGAGCACGTCGTATTCAACGTTTCTTAGCTCAACCGTTTTTCGTTGCTGAGCAATTTACTAACTTATCTGGTAAATACGTTGATATTAAAGACACTGTTCGTTCTTTCCGCGAAATCCTAGATGGTAAACACGATTCTTTACCAGAACAAGCGTTCTACATGGTTGGTACTATCGAAGAAGCTGTAGAAAAAGCTAAAAAATTACAGGCTTAGTTTCTAAGAAACGATTAAACTAACAGGAGTGCTGGAGACAGCGTGCCTAGTAAGGAAAAGTATGTTTAAATTAAATTTACTAACACCAGAGAAAAAAGTTGTTGTAGATCAAGAAATTACTGAAGCTGTAATTCCAACACACTCAGGTGAAGTTGATATATTACCTGGTCACGTTCCTAT
>JBKBTW010000105.1:0-9170 GCA_046291245.1 Pseudobdellovibrio sp.
AATCAAACCTTGAACGCCCATCAACCAACTTGTTCTTAAAATAGCGCCCAAATTATGCGGATCTTCCACACCATCTAAAGCCACAATCAAACTCTGATCCTCCCACCCAGACAGAGTGTAATCAAACGATGGGTTAAAGTCAGAAAATACAACAGCTCCTTGATGAGTCGAGCAAATCTTTGTTAACTCGATCTCTGCCTTTTCCTCAAAACGCACATTATGATCTCTAAAGCTCTGAACTAACTCTTTTATTTCAGGTGATGCCGATAAGTTTTTTTGAATATAGGCCTGCTTTACTGATTGCGGTCGCACACTTAAAACTTCTTTAATCGCATGAGTTCCCGCAATTTGTCTCCATGATTTATTAGCAACTCCTACACTTGATTGACGATTGTCAAAACCTCTTTGAGAGCGACCACCCGAAAAAGAGCCACCTCTCTGTGAAGATCGAGATTGCGAATCACGCGAAGAGCCTGAGTTTTTAGAGAATGTTTTTTTCATAGAATATACCTTTAACGAAAACTGAATTAAAAAATAAAAGTCATAAATATAACATTTCCAAACTCAACACAACCAAAGAACGAATCTCATCCGTCAAATCTAAATTACATTGTTTTTTAATTATGCCTTGGAAAATATTTCAGCTTTAAGGCTATGAAATGACTTCTAAATGGATTTTAAAATTTCTTTTATGAAACTACGCGGATCTTGAGCTTGTAAAACAGGACGACCGATCACTAAAGCTGATGCCCCCGCTTGCAATGCTTGCTCCGGCGTCATCACCCGCTTTTGATCATCACGCACAGAAGAATCCAATCGTATTCCCGGAGTTACGGTAAAAAAATTATGCTGCTTGATCAATGATAACTCATAAGCCGAACACACTAAACCTGCTAAACCTGAGTCTTTCACAGATTGAGCTAATCCGGAAACATGATCCGCAACAGACAAATCCTTAAACGAAGGTGGAAAACTTTTCTCACTCCAGCTTGTTAAAATTGTCACAGCTAAGATTTTAAATGGACGAATTTTATTTAACTCTTTTTCCAATAAAGCCAATTGGGTTAAGGCCTCACTCCCTGCTAACGCGTGCACTGTAACTAAGGTTGCTCCCGCTTCAAAACTAGATCTAACCGCAGCCACCATCGTTGAGGGAATATCGAAATATTTATTATCAACAAAAACCGGAGCAATCTTTGCACACTCCTGAATAAACTGAGATCCATAACGATAAATCAGGCGCGGTCCAAGCTTAATAGCTCCTACTAAATCACCGACTTGCGATGAATAGCGATCAGCCTCTTCTCGACTATCTACATCTAACGCCAAAATAATCGGATTACGAATTAACTTTTGTTCCACCAGCAAAAACCTCAATCACTGCCATCTCTTCTCTACATATAGAGTTTTATCCAAAACTCTTTAAAACTAATGAGCTAAAATAGCCTCTACGTGCTTTGCAACATCATTTGGAGCTAGTTTGTCGTTTACTTTTGTTTTACGCGTAACAACTTCAATTTGCCCAGCTTCAAAACCTTTTTTACCCACAACAACTCTGACCGGCATACCTAAAAGATCCGCATCTTTAAACTTAACACCTGGGCGCTCATCACGATCATCGATAAACACTTCAATTGACTTCTCTGCTAGTGTTGCCGCCAGTTGGTTGACATATTCCGTTAGCGCGATATCTTTAGGATCTAAATGACAAATGTGCACATGAAAAGGCGCGATCTCCTTCGGCCAAATAATACCATCTTGATCATGGCTTTGCTCAATGGCAGCTTGCACAGTCCGAGTTACACCAATACCATAACAACCCATTTCATAATGTTGTGATTTGCCATTTTTATCCAAGAACACACCATTCATTTTTTTAGAGTATTTTTGACCGAGGTAAAATACATGCCCCACTTCAATGCCACGATAAGATTTTAAACGCCCATCGGATTCCGGACACTTATCGCCCTCTTTTGCCATGCGAAGATCTGCAACTTTTGTAATTTTATAATCACGATCATGATTGACATTTTTTAAATGAAAATGATCTTCATTCGCTCCCACGATGTAGTTTCTTAATCCTACGATGCCATTATCTGCATATACTGGAATATTTAAACCTACAGGACCGCACGAGCCTGGATTTGCACCCGTTACCTCTTTAACTTCTAAATCCGTGAGCATTAGAGGTGGATTTGTCATTCCCAATAAGTTTTTAACTTTAATCGGATTAACCTCATCACTTCCACGCAAGAGCACCGCAAAAGCTTTTAAAGATTTATCTTTAAGATCCGCTCCCTCGTTACCAGAAAAGAATAAAGTTTTCACTAACTCATGCGCAGGAACATGCGTGAACTTTTCAAGATCAGCAATTGTTTTTTGATTTGGGGTTTCAAATTTCTCTATCGGCTTTAAAGCCGTTTCTTTAGAAACATACGCCTCAGCATCAATAGCTGGACACACCTCTATATTGGCCGCAAATTGAGTTTTATCACTCACCAAAAGAGCATCCTCACCAGCATCAGCCAGCAATTGAAACTCATGCGTTTGACTTCCGCCGATATTACCAGCATCCGCCTGAACAATTCTGTACTGCAAACCTAAACGATCAAAAATACGCTGGTAGGCTTTGTACATTTCATCATAAGACTTCAAAGCCCCTTCTTGATCAATATCGAATGAATAAGCATCTTTCATGACAAACTCGCGACCGCGCATTAAACCAAAACGAGGACGGATCTCATCACGATATTTAGTTTGGATTTGATAAATATTTTTAGGCAAATCACGGTAAGACTTTAAATCGTGCCGCACGTAATCCACCACAGCCTCCTCATGAGTTGCACCTAAACAAAAATCGTGATCATTGCGGTTTTTAAACTTTAAAAGACCTGCGCCCATTTCTGTCCAACGGTTAGTTTCTTCCCAAAGCTCACGGGGATGCACCATCGGCATTAAAATCTCCACACCGCGCGCTTTGTGTAACTCTTCACGAATAATATTTTCAAACTTGCGAATAGCCCTTAAACCAATAGCACCATAAGTGTAAATTCCTGGAGCTAGTTTTTTCATAAAACCACTGCGCACCATTAATTTATGCGATGGGATCTCAGCATCAGATGGAGCCTCTTTAAGAGTAAATAAATGCGTTTCTGTCCATTTTAAAATTGATTGTTTCATTAGATATTAACCTCAATACCATAAGCTTTGATCTTACGATGTAAATAACTGCGCTCTAAACCAATGGCTTCCGCCGTTTTAGAAATATTTCCGCCGTTTTCTTGTATTTTTTTAATTAAATATTCTTTTTCAAACTCTGCTCGAGCATCTCTAAAGGTTGAGATTTCCGAATGACTTCCTGGCTGACCTTCTTTTTTCTCTGTAAGACCAGCAAAACGTAAATCATGTACATCGACGTAATCAGAAGGTGTTAAAATATAAACTCGCTCGATAAAATTTTTAAGCTCGCGCACATTTCCAGGCCATGAATGTTTAAGCAAAAGCTTTAACCCTTGCTCAGAAATTGTTTTCCTAAAGGAGGCCATTTGTTTGGCAATAATGTCGCTAAAGTGAAAAATTAAAGATTGAATATCTTCAGGTCTATTTCGAAGTGGATCTATACAAACCTCAGAGTTTTGCACAACGCTTGCCAACTCTTGCGAAAGCTTCCCTGTAGCCACAAGCTCAGTGATTGATTTCGTCGCCGTTAAAATTAAACGCGCATGAGCCGTAATCTCTACTGATGAGCCCACTCGTGTGAACTTATTGTTTTTAATAAAATGCATAAGTTTTAATTGTATTGAAATTGGAACTTCCTCGATCGCTTCAATGATGACCGTTCCGCCATCTATAAGCTCTAACTTTCCTTTACGAACTTTATCTATACCGGGAAGCACGCCTTTTTCGATTCCGAAAAGTTCTATTTCAATTAGATCTTGCGGCAAAGTCGCACTGTTAACTTCAAATAATGAGCGACTGGCTTGAGAACTCATAAAGTGAATGTTCTGAGCTGTGAGCTTACGACCAGAGCCAGACTCGCCCGTAATTAAAATAGCTTGCTGAGTTTTCGCTAAAGACGTGATTTGCTCTCTCACTTTTTGCAAACTTTTTGACTCCCCAACAAGGGCGATATTTTTTCTAAGCTTATTCAACAAAGCTTGTTTTTCTTCTTTTTCCGCTCTGTACTTTAAAACATGTTCAATGGATAAACTTACTTTTTCTAGAGATAAAGGCTTTTCAATAAAATCCCAAGCTCCAATTTTTGTAGACTTCACTGCTGTTTCAATCGTTCCATGACCAGAAATCATAATAAACTCTGTATCTTGGTGATGAGGCACCGCTACCGCTAACACATCAAGACCATCCATCTTCGGCATCCATATATCTAAAAAACATATATGTGGTTTAAACTCTTTTAATACCTCTAAGCCTGAGGGGCCATCAGGCGCTGTAAGAACATGATACCCTTCGTCTTTTAAACTTTCTGAAAGAATCTGACGAATAGGAGCTTCGTCATCAATAATAAGAATACGCGTTTTTAATTTTTCATCATGTAACATTTGGCTATTCTAAAAGTAGGCCTTTAAATGTCAATACAAGGTGCGCACCTTATCTCTCTAGGGAGTAAGATTATATAGTTTTGGTTAGCCACCGAGGCAATCAGGCTTACGCACCTTCGGCTATCCTCCGAGGTAGAGAGGTAGCTCTATATAAATTTTTGTCCCATGTGGTTCGTACCCCAAAGCTCGAATAACGCCCCCATGATCTTCTATTATGCTCTTAACAATGGGCAATCCTAAACCCGTACCCTTTTCTTTTGTTGAAAAATAAGGCTCAAACACACGCACGCGATCTCGCGATGGAATACCAGAGCCATTATCTATGATGTAAATTCGAGCAATTTTGTGTTGTTCTTCGTACTCAGTTCTTACTGTAATCTCGGCATTTTCAAGATGTTCTGTCGCATGAACGGCATTATCTAATAAGTTTATAAATGCTCTTTTTAACTGAGCAGGATCAAACTTAAACTCTGGAAGACTTAAATCCAGATCTTCATGAAAAACCACTTTATGATGATTATGTTTATAAAGATCTACCATATCTTTTAAAACTTCATTTAAATCTGATTGAACCAATTTTAACTGAGGCATTCTCGCAAATTGACTAAACTCATTTACTAAATTTCTCATATCATCAACTTGAGACACGATCATCTGTATCGAATCTTTAAAGGCTTGTTCTTGAATTTGATCCCCATATTTGCGAGCTATGCGCTCAGCCGCCAACCGAATAGGCGTGAGTGGATTTTTAATCTCATGCGCAATTCTACGTGCGACTTCGGACCAAGCCGCGGCTCTTTGTGCATTTACGATCGGAGTCATATCATCAAAAACCATAATACGCCCAATCTGTTCACTAAACTCATTCTTTAAAATCGAAATGTGCACAGATAAAGGAATTTGCTCTTTTTCAATACCCTCATCAGTTTCTCGATCAATTTCAATACGTATTTCTTTTTGCAAGCTCGTTAAATTATTTTCCTGCATAGCTCTTACAAATTGAGAAAATAATTTGTAATTATCTCCGGTTAATAATTGTTTGACCGGCTTACCTACGGATTTTTGAGGATCAAGATTTAACAACTCGCCCGCTCGACGATTCATTGTTGTCACAACCCCTTGCATATCTACTGAAAGAACGCCTGCACTTACATTTCCTAAAACAATCTCCACGTAACGCGTGTATTGGTTAAGATTTTTAATTGTTTGCTGAAGCTCTAGCTCTGAAGCTGAGAGATTTGTGGCCATTTGATTGAAGTTAGCAATAAGGCTGTTAATCTCCTCACTTCCAGATTCAATCTCCAACGTAGAGTAATCTCCGCCGGCAACACGTCGAGTAGCTCGCCCTAATTGCACAAGCGGTATAGATAACTGCTTAGCTAAATGAAATCCAAACCAAACCGCTGCAAATAAAATAACCAACGACATCACGATCTGCATGATGAAATACATAGAGCGCAATGGATTTTCAATCAGTGCGTTTGATTGAAACTCTTGATACGCTCCTACAATATCATCAAACTTCGCACCCGGAGCTAAGTTTAAAATTTTAGAGACAACCACCACCCCGCCATCCTCAGCAGGAACCATTAAACGCAACAAATGGCCGTCAGCAAAAACCTGCACAATGCTTGACTGGCTCTTGTGTAAAAAACCTTTTTGTAAGAAGTCAAAATTAGGACGCGGAATAATTTGCTTGATCTGCGCATCCTGAGCGATGAAACGTGAGGCTAATAAATCAGGATAATACTCGACGACATCAATTTTATAGTCCTTTTGCAGTTTTGTCAGAACACTGTCTACTTTTTGTGGATTACTTTTTATTTTCTCAAGGGAACTCGCAACAAGCTGACCGTACTCATAGCCTTTGCGTTTTTCTTGGGAAATGAATGTGTCAATAATCTCTGAAGCATTTTTAAGAATCCCCAACATTCTCTGAGAAAACCATCTATCGAAACTGCTGTTAAGGTAAAAAACAGAAAGAATCAAAACCAAAGAAGTAGGAATTACAGAAAATGTCGCAAAAGCAATAATCAATTTTGATTTTAACGAAGAGCCAAATATTTTACCCCTTCGCTCTATAAAAACTTTAACAACGTTACGAAAAATCAAGAACAACAGCAATAAAACCAGCACAAGGTTTAAATTAACCAAACCTATAAAATAAATAATGTACGGGCTTGGCAGGTTTTGACCCGAACGAAAAACGTAAACTTCAATCCCGACAAGAATAGCCAACAAAATAGATAGTGCAAATATATACAAAACTTCACGCCGTCTTTTTTGCGACTCTGTTTGCTTTGCCTGTGCTATTTGATATTTACCCTTGCTGTTTTTTTGACTCATTCGCTTATTACTTGTATGATCTATTTTTTCTTAAGCTCAGCTAAAAGACCGATCATTTCCAGTGCTGCTTGTGCTGCATCAACACCTTTATGTCCGTGTTTACCACCAACACGATCTAAAGCCTGCTCTTCATTTTCAGTCGTTAGAACGCCGAATGCAACAGGCTTTTTATAGTCCAGCATCAAACGAGAGCAATTTCTTTCTACAGATCTGCAAACTTCTTCATAATGAGTCGTCTCTCCGCGAATAACGGCTCCTAATGTTATCACAGCATCTACTTTTTGATACTCAAGCAAAGCTTGCGCAGCTAGAGGAATCTCTACAGCACCCGGTACACGCACGGCAAAGATATCAACATGATCTAAAGACTCAAGAAATGCCAAAGTGCCTTCTTCTAATTTACTTGTAATCTCTTCATTAAAACGAGATGTAACCACACCTATTTTTAAAACTTTTTGTTTTTTGGCAACTTTTAATGGTTGCTTCGCTGATAGCTTCTTAGATTGTTTTTTCTGCGTTTTCATGTTTTTTCCTGTAATGAATTAAAGACTCTATTGTTCCTATTTTAATATTATACTTTTGACTGAATTGGATTAAATCCGGGAGTCGCGCCATTTGACCGTCGTCTTTTATAACTTCACAAATAACACTGGCTGGATTCAACCCTGAAAGCTCAGCTAAATCTATACTGGCTTCCGTATGTCCCGCTCGCCCTAGCACACCACGAGGATGAGCCTTCAATGGAAAGATGTGGCCTGGGCAAATAACATCCGAAGGTTTCGCATTTTTATCAGAAGCCACTTTAATCGTTTGCGCTCTGTCAGAGGCTGAAATCCCTGTTGTTACACCAAAGCTAGCTTCGATGCTCATCGTGAAAGCTGTTTGATTGGGACCATTTTGATGCAGAGGTGAAATCATCATCGGCAATTTCAATCTCTCTACCTGATGCGCTGTTAAAGATAAACAAATTAAGCCTCGAGCCTCTTTAGCTAAAAAGTTTACGGCTTCTGGCGTGATAAAGTCTGCTGCAATAATCAAGTCACCTTCGTTTTCACGATTTTCATCATCCACGAGAATAACGAATTTCCCCACTTTAAAATCTTCGAGTATCTCTTCAACCGTGTTTAACATATGATCCTCTTTTTTTTAACCTTCTCAATTAAAGATCTTTTTCTTGGCGGGAGTGAATATAAGCTTTAGCTAAATAATCAGACTCTAAGTTAACAAAATCTCCCACTTTATAGTACTGAAGATTTGTAATTTTAAGTGTTTCAGGTATCAGACAAAAATATATTTTATTTTGAGCGACCTTATTAATCGTTAAACTTACACCATTTACACAAGCCGAGCCTTTTTTCCAAAAATATCGTGCTTGCTCATCAGAAGCCTCTACCGCTAAATCCCAAACATCACCATGAGGTTCAGATACAACTATTTGTGCAGATTGATCCACATGACCTGTCACTAAGTGACCATGCACCCGATCTCCAAACTTTAAAGATCGTTCCAAGTTCAAAGGTTTATCTTTCCAATAAGGAAGACTTTGCTTTAATAATGACAATGTTTCTGCACCCAAGCAAAACTGGATCTGCTTTTCATCAAAAGCTTCTACAGTTAAACATACACCATTCGTGCAAATACTATCTCCGACACTTAAGTCGTCAAATGCATGGGGCTTCTCAATCCAAATTCTTTCGGCTTGGTTTAAAGTTTCTGATTTGATCAATTTTGCGGTTGTTTCTACAATTCCTGAAAACATGCTTTCTGAATATCAAAAATAAAGGGAGCTGTCCCGCGCTCCCTTTATTTTAATCTTTTTTATGCAAGGCAATATACCTAGAGTATCTCCAATAAACTCATATTTCACCAGCATTGAGTTTACAATATATCAGGGCTAAATGCTTAGATCCCTCACAGCTTAGTTCTTGATAGAATCTTCACTTTACTTTTTCCTTTTAGAAGTTTTTCCTGTTTGCACGGGTTGCTCTTGCAACAGTTCACTCACTCGGGTTAGGGCTCCAACTTCTATGATTTCATTTTCACGAGGATTTAAAACTTTTGCTTTTGAAATGAGATTACCCGCATCCTCAATCTCAACAATCCAAGGTTCTTGCGTGACAGCGACAGATCCTAATAAAACAGAACCTTCGGCACAGGGCTCTCCCATCCAATCGTGAATCTCATTTTCAATTTTTAACTTATCACCTTTTTTAAGGCCTAATTCAGCTCCACCCACAACAACTATATAATTATCCCGACTTAACA
>JBKBTW010000106.1:0-4292 GCA_046291245.1 Pseudobdellovibrio sp.
ATCAAACCAGAAGATTCCAAGATGGACAATCTTTTGACACTTTCTTAATGTAACACTTTTTGCGGCCCCCTACTCAAAGTTAGAGAGCCTCAGTGTGTAAGTCCTATCATTTTGAGACGAAAACTAGACTACATTTTTCACGTACAGGTATGTAGTCTAATGCAATGGATGGCATACTCATTTCGGAAAATACAGATCGCCAAAATGTAAAGATCACTTTGCAAAATCAAGTTCTTTACGTAACGGATGTAAACACGTCTCAAAACTATTTTAATTTGCCAGTATCTTCCGTAACGTTATCTTTAGGTGGCAATAATGATGGATTATTGTTTATAGAAAGTGGTTTTTTAGGAACAAATAGCCTTTATGTAAGTTCTAAGCGTGAAAATTTAGATTATCTCAAAACGAGCGAGACTTTAAGAGCTCAAGTTGAGCTTCTACAGAAAACAAATAGGTCAGGAGCTTATTTAACCGCATCTGTTTTAATCGGCGTATTATTTGTTTTAATAGGTCTATATGTTTTTAGATCTCCATTAGCAAAAGGTGTTAGTTATTTAGTTCCTTTCTCAGCAGAGAAAAAAATAGCTGATGCTCTGTTAGTCAAACAACTTAAACCTGAACAGGAGCAAGTTTTATCCGAACTGAAAAAATTAGTTCATAGGTTGGAATTTAAAACTTCCGATAAAATATGGAATGAGCGCTTTCATTTTCATATTGCATCTCATATGGAAACTAACGCCTATGCCACAGTAGGTGGACATATATTCATAAACAAAGGATTAATTTTAGCTGTGTCTCGTCCTGAGGATCTCTTAGGAGTTGTCGCACACGAGATGGTGCACGTCAAAAACAGACATGTTATTCGTTCAGTGGCCCAAGCCGTTGGCGTTTATACGGTTTTGGCATTTTTATTTGGTGATATTACAGGTATAGGTGCTGTTTTGGTTGATCAGGGTGGGCCATTGTTATCCTTAAGTTATTCACGCGATTTAGAGGAAGAAGCCGATGAAGAAGCTTTGCGGCTGCTTGTGCAGAACAATATTGATCCTGTGGGTTTGGCTGATGCTCTGAATATAATTTATCAAGAGCAGGCTAAATTACTTTCGCAAAGCCCTACGGGAGAGATCATGAAAAAAGTAAGTAAAATTTCATGGTTAAACTCTCATCCTGAGATAGAGCAAAGAATAAGTTTTCTTAAAGCAGAAGGCGAAGAAATGCGTCGTGAAAAAAATCTTGAACCTGTTAATTTTGATTTTGAAAAATTTAAAGTTTTAGTCAAAGAAAATTTTTAAACATATAAGGAGTTCGTGTGCATCCAATTATTCAAAATAATCCTTTGAATCAGCAAAAGATTCATTCGGAAATCATCGGAGGAGACTCATTTAAGATGATTAAGGTCAGTCTTTCTCCAGCTGCGGAAGTCATTACTGAGCCAGGTGCAATGGCAAGTCATCAAGTGAGTATTCGGGTAAAGACGGAGTTAAATGGAAATATTTTTAAAGCTCTGATGTCATTTTTTTTCGGAGGAGAGAGTGTCTTTGTCAGTCGCTATAAAAATTCTGCGAATACCGATGCCGTGGTTTACTTAACTCAAGCAACACCAGGAGCAATTCTTCATCGAGAGCTGAAAGGCGAAGCTTTATTTATTGAAAAGGGTGCGTTCATTGCTCGTACAAAAGGAGTTCGCGGTGAAACCGTATGGGCAGGGTTCACGAGCTTTATAGCTGGAGAAGGATTATTCCGTTTAAAATATACGGGTTATGGATCTTTGTGGTTTGGATCATATGGCGCTGTTTACGAAAAGGAAATTAAAGGTGATTACATTGTGGATTCAAACCATTTATTGGCGTATCCGCCGACAATTAAATTAAATCTCACAACTGCAGGGGGATTAATTGCAAGCTTTTTATCAAAAGAGGGATTTGTTTTAAAGTTATCAGGTCACGGAAAAGTACTTTTACAAACTCGCAGTGTAAAGGGATTGGCTCAGTGGTTAAATTCAAAGTTTTGGGGTTAAAATATGGAAGTCTCGTTACAATATGGTCCCTCTGGGACAATAGCAATTTGTAAAATCAATCAGACAGATACTTTACAAGCTGAAGCAGGAGCTTTTATGGCTATGAAAGGCCCAGTGCAAATGCTAACTACAACACGTCAACGTCAAGGTGGCGGTATTTTACAAGGGCTTAAAAGAGTTATAAGTGGAGAGTCATTTTTTATAAATAAGTTTACAGCTCTTCAGCCATCAGAAGTTTACTTAGGTACGCCTTTGCCTGGAGATATTTTAGTTAAGTCATTAAACGGTGAAAAAATTATTATTCAAGGTGGAAGTTACATCGCAAGTGGTGGAAGCGTGAATATAGATTTAGAGTGGCAGGGACTTAAAACTTTATTTTCAGGAGAAAGCCTTTTGTGGGTGAAAGCGCAAGGGCAAGGACAAGTTATTTTAGGAAGCTTTGGTTTTATTTATCCTATACAAGTTGATGGAGAATACATTGTTGATAGCAGTCATATTGTGGCTTTTGAAGAAACCCTCACTTTTTCTATCTCCAAAGCTGCTGAGAGTTGGTTGCAAGCTTTTTTAAGTGGCGAAGGTTTTGTTTGTAAATTTAAAGGTAAAGGAACTGTGTGGTGTCAAAGCCATAGCCCAGCAAGTTTCGGTCAAAGTTTGAGACATCATTTAAGGCCAAGAGGTTAGACATGAATTTTAAAATAGAAAATAGACATGAATTTTCAATCTTGAATATTGATCTCCCTGCGCAAGAAAAAATTTTTGTAGAGGCTGGAGCCATGGTTGCAATGTCAACGAACATCAAAATGAAAACCTTATTTAAAGGTGGTTTTCGGAGATTTCTTTCAAAGGAAAGTTTATTCTTATCTGAGTTTAAATCGGAAAAAATAAATGGCGAGCTAAGTTTAGCGCCAGGAGTTGTGGGAGACATTGGCCATTGTTCTTTAAATGGAGAAAAGCTCTATTTATCTTCATCAAGTTATATGGCGCACACAGAAGGAGTGAGTTACTCCACAAAGTTTCAAAAATTATCGCAGGGTATTTTAAGTGGAGCCGGTTGGTTTTTAATTGAGATGTCCGGAAAAGGTGATGTCTGGTTCAACTCGTACGGCGCCTTAGTTGAAGTGGAAGTCGATCAAGATTTTTTACTCGATAACGGACATATCGTAGCTTTTACGGAAGGTTTGGATTATGAGATAGTTCGTTTAGGTGGATATAAATCTTTATTTTTCAGCGGTGAAGGTTTTGTTTGTCGCTTTAGGGGAAAAGGTAAAGTGTATTTTCAGACAAAAAAACCAGCATCACTTATTAACTGGGCAAACAAATATCGACCAGTTAAAGCAAATAATAATTAGGCGATGTGATAAGTTAAGTTTTTACTCTAACGCAATCTAGTAAAAGTGTCGTTTGAGAGGGATTTGTGTTTTCATATATTATATGGAACATAATATCTCGAAAAACGACCAGCATTGGATGAAAATTTCACAACGTATAAAATGGATTAAACCATGGACGAAACTTAAAGAGACTTCTTTTAAAAAACCAGTTAATATCAAGTGGTATTTAAATGGTCAGTTGAATGTTTCAGAAAACTGTCTAGATCGTCATTTACAAACACAACCAGATAAAGTTGCGATTATATGGGAGCCAGATAACCCAAATGAACCAGCTCTAAATATTACTTATAAAGAGTTACACAGTTATGTTTGTCGCATGGCTAACATTTTAAAAAAACACGGCGTAAAAAAAGGTGACTTTGTTACTATATATCTTCCGATGATTCCTGAGGCCGCGTATGCCATGCTTGCGTGTGCGAGGATTGGAGCTGTTCATTCAGTTGTATTCGGAGGGTTCTCTCCGGATTCGTTAGCAGATCGCATATCTGATTGCAACTCAACTTTTGTCATCACTGCGGATGAAAGCTATCGTGGAGGTAAAACAACGCCATTGAAAAAAAATGTAGATGAAGCGTTGACAAAAGTTTCAATTGTAAAAAATGTGCTCGTTATTAAAAGAACGGGTGCTGATGTAAAAATGAATCCTCAAGATCTTCGTTATGAAGACGAGATCAAGACTGTATCAGATCATTGCCCGTTAGAGGTTATGGACTCTGAAGATCCATTATTTATTTTATACACGTCAGGCTCAACAGGTAAACCTAAAGGCGTACTGCATACAACGGGTGGTTATTTAACATACGTGAGTTATACACATGAAAAAGTTTTTAATTACAAAGCTCATGATGTTTACTGGTGCACTGCAGATGTGGGTTGGGTTACAG
>JBKBTW010000106.1:4302-9159 GCA_046291245.1 Pseudobdellovibrio sp.
TAGTTTATGGTCCATTAGCCAACGGGGCGACAACGTTAATGTTTGAAGGTATCCCAAGTTACCCAACAGCATCTAGGTTTTGGGAGGTCATTGATAAACATAAAGTTAATATTTTTTATACGGCTCCAACGGCTATTCGGGCTTTGATGCGCGAAGGGTTAGAGCCTTTAAAAAACACATCGCGCAAAACATTACGTGTGTTAGGCACTGTCGGTGAGCCTATTAATCCAGAAGCATGGTTATGGTTTTCTAAAAATGTTGGAGAAGATCGTTGTCCGGTCGTGGATACGTGGTGGCAAACAGAGACGGGCGGCATTTTGATTTCAGCTGTTGCTTTTGAGTCAGATTTGAAACCAGGTTCAGCAACAAAGCCTCTAATGGGTATTGAAGCTAAGATTTTAAATCAGGAGGGCCAAGTTTTAGAAGGTGCTGCAGAAGGAATGTTGGTTTTATCTGAGTCTTGGCCAGGCCAGATGCGCACAGTGTACAAAGATCATAAACGCTTTGAAGACACTTATTTCTCAAATTATGAAGGATATTACTTTACAGGTGACGGCTGTCGTCGTGATGAAGAT
The DNA here is from genome assembly GCA_046291245.1 of Pseudobdellovibrio sp. GTDB lineage: Bacteria > Bdellovibrionota > Bdellovibrionia > Bdellovibrionales > Bdellovibrionaceae > Pseudobdellovibrio. The sequence continues at coordinate 4,878 of JBKBTW010000106.1, forward strand.
GGATTTTATTGGATCACTGGACGAGTTGATGATGTGATCAATGTTTCCGGACACAGAATTGGCACTGCCGAAGTAGAATCCGCCCTTGTAGAAAATACCAATGTTGCTGAGGCAGCTGTCGTAGGATTTCCGCATGACATCAAAGGACAGGGCATTTATGCTTATGTCACTTTAAAAAATGGTGTTGTGGCTTCAGAGGAACTAAAAAAAGAGTTAATCCAACATGTGCGCAAACAGATCAGTCCCATAGCGACACCTGATAAATTGCAGTGGGCTCCACAATTGCCAAAAACGCGATCTGGAAAAATCATGCGTCGTATTTTGCGTAAAATTGCTGAGAATCAACTCGATAGTTTAGGTGATACATCTACGCTGTTAGATCCCTCAGTCGTACAAAATTTAATCTCTGATAGGCAATAATGAAGAGGAACTTAATTTTCAAATTATTTATTTTGTTGGGTGTGTACGGATCTATAAGTTATGCCCAACAAGAAATCGAACTCACTGTAGCCGATACGAGTTTTACTTCTTCGCAAAAAGTTGTTATTACGCGTGAAGATATTCAAAAAGCTCAAGTCAAAAATATTGCAGAGCTTTTATCTACGCAGGCTAACGTGTCTATAACGACTTCGTCTGTTCAGCCAAATTCTATTTTTATAAGAGGCGGAGATAGTGGCCATGTCTTGTTCTTGATTGATGGTGTACCTTTTTATGATGCGTCTTCTATTCAACGAACTGTAGATATATCAACGATAAATATGCAGGCAATTAAACGGATTGAGGTTATAAAAGGATCGCAATCTGTTACTTATGGCGGACAGGCTTTATCTGCGGTGATTAAAATTGAAACCTTGCCGACTGAGCACCAAAATTTATTTCGTGGAAGCCTTAGTGGAGGGAAACGTTATACAAGTTTAGAATTAAGCGGACAAAAAAAACTTTCAAATACACAGAGCTTCGGAATATCCGTAAAACTTTCGGATCAAGCGGTAGAGTCTCCCGTTAAAAGTTCTGCAAAAACTTATCCGCAGAAGTCTTCAGCCTTTGATGTGTATTGGCTCAAAAATTTTGGCTCACAAAGTGAATGGAAAGTTGTTGTAAAGTCCGAGTACAGTGAAGATAAAAGAGAAATAAGCTCGGTTGATTTTATGACATCTCTTCCAGTAGATACAGATAACTACAATGTAGGGTACAGATCTACACACCATATGGCTAAAATAAGTCGTGATAATTTATTTGATTTAACGTTTTCAGAAAAAAAATCAAAAAGATTTTATGAGCAAGCAAGTCAGTATGATACAGTTTTTTTTACAGGTACAAATGAAAACTACCAGGGATCATTGCAATCTGTACGTTTAGATATGTATGCTTTAAATACAGACAGAGTGTCTGTTGACTCTGGAGTGAGCTTTAATCGTGAAGAATTATATTACTTAAATCAAAATACGGTGATGGCAGATCATTTCAATGAGTATGCAGGATTATTTTTAAGACTTAAGTTAAAACTCAGCGAAGACTTGAGATTGGAGTCTGGATATCGTAAAGAGTTTCAAAAAGGCAAAGCATTTTCAGATACGTATCACATAGGGGCGGTTGTAAATGAAAATATAAGGCTTGAGCATTCTACAGGTTTTAAGGCGCCATCGTTGTATCAGTTATACAGTCAAATAGGTAATACCTCGTTAAACGCAGAAAAAGTGACGACCACTTCTTTAAGTTATGACCAAATAACAAATGCAGATTTTAATCAATCAGTTGCGCTTTTTAAAACGCAGTACAAAGATTTAATAGATACGCGCGGAGTATTTCCGAATTCAAAATATTACAATGTCACGCGAGCTGAATCTCAAGGGGTAGAGTACTCTTTATATTATCAATTACCTGATCAAAATTTAAATTTTAAATTAACAGTTGGGTATCAAGAGCCAAAAAATTCGGATTCAAACACATGGCTTATGCGAAGAGCTTTAAGTACAGGCTCACTTCTGGTGAATTATCAGATTGATGACAAGTTATATGTAGGTTCAGAAATGCTTCATGTTGGGAGTCGTAGAGAAGGATATTTTTCTGGAGCAGGTGTAGAGTATACAACGCTTAAGTCTTATACTTTACTTAATTTAGTGACTCAGTATAAAATAAATAAAAACTTTGAGCTATTTGCACGAGCTGAGAATGTAGCTTCTGCCTCATATGAGGTTTCTTATAGATACTATGGTCCAAAGTTTGTTTTGCGCTCTGGGTTGAATTTTGTTTATTAAAAATAAGTTAAATAGGTTATAGAAATTGATTTTAATAAAGTTCTTGTTGACTCTTAAAATTATATAAAAACTCATACTGAGCCAAAATCTGATTTTAATACATAAACGTATTGCCCAGTAAATAAGTGTTGCCGAAGGACTCAGCTCTCTAAAGTTATCCGAAGAATCCTCCGACCGTATGTGTGAAAGAGGATTTTTTATGAATCGTAATTTGAGAGATAAATATTTGACATCTTTAGAGATCTGTAGAATTTCAGATTCACAGATTCACAGATTCACAGATTCACAGATTCACAGATTCACAGATTCACAGATTCACAGATTCACAGATTCACAGATTCACAGATTCACAGATTCACAGATTCACAGACTCGAAGAATGTTCTTCTTACAGGAGATTCTACAAAAATACAGGAAAAAATTTGGCCTAAAAAATTATTTATTTCCTATAATTACTTAATATTGGGGCATCGCGGTAGCCGAACCAGTACAAGTGTTGAGTTACTAAATAGTCTTAAAAATTTAAAGCAAGCAATCGTACAAGCTCGTTATAAAAAGTATAAACCCTCACATTACTTGTGTTGTTTATCGATTAAAAGATTACAAAGTACCTCTTTTAAAAACCGAAGATTGGGGTAACATCTTACTTGAACTCTAATTCTCAAAGAAAAGTTCCAAGTAAGGAGTAGCACTTACGTCTACTCCTTACTTATTCAAATATTACTTATTTTGTTCATGAAGCATTTCATTTAACATCGCTCTTGTATGATTTGGCTCAAACCAGATATCAAACACCATAAAGAATTTTTGCTTATCTTCAGGATTATAAGATTTTCTTAGTGCTACTGATTTAAACTTAATCTCGTTACCATATTTATCTTTTTCTAAATAATTATGATCATAATTTAAGTCTATAGTTTCAATTTCATACTCACGCAATGTACCGGTTAACTCTGATGGATCTGCTTTACCATCACTATTATAGTCTATCCATAATCTTAATTTTTCATATACAGAGTCTTCTTCATCTATACGGCCGTCTTTATTATCATCATATTTGGCTAAAGCTGTAAAACCATTCGAGGCAAACTTACCATCCGGTCCGTAAGTATTATCGCCGAACAATTGATCTATTCCTCGAACTTGTCCTTTAGCGTTTGGCAAAGTAATATAAGCTATCTTATTTAATTTATCCTTAAACCATGAAATCTTCATCGGTGTATGAGCTTGTGGTTTCGCATTTTTACCCATGATATCAAACCACACACCATTCCAAGGAGCTGACAACATAATACCATGATTTTGGCTACGATCTTCACCAGCTAAGTCTATAAATAGTGGGGAAAGGCCAGCATCACATAATAACTGATTCCCTAAGGTTGTTGTTGCATTACTTTTTCCAGCCCTGAAGAAAGTATTATCTGCAACACTTACAACCTTATTCACATCTAACTGACCATTTACACCAAATAATGACAGTAAATATGTTCTTTTTTCTGCCATTGAAGTAAAGCCTAAACCACTACTAAATAAACCTCCCTCAAAGTAATTAACATCAAACAATACAATATTACCTGGATGTTTATATATAGAGTCCTCTGTTCCTTCATATAAATATGAAGCTTGCCCAATCTCTGCACTATTGCGGTCATATACTCTAAACTTGTTATTTGCATCAGGTGCATTACATTTTTGAAATGTAAGAGATTTTGATTTAATGCTTTCAATAGTTATAGAAACATCTTCTATGCAGTTACCTGTACCATATTTAAAAGGTCCTGATGCCGTTAGTAAAGTTGCATATAGAGACGCATCATCATTACTACATACAAATTTTATACTTGCTTGTTTTCCTGTGGATGCGGGCGCTCTATCTGCTACTGCACAACTTGCATTTGTGTAACTTCCACTTAGTTTACCATTATCACATTTACGTGATTCAGATGCACATTGACTTCCGTACGCTACACTTGAAGTTTGGTACGCAGGCACACTTTCATTATGTGCTACGCTCTTACCGTTAAA